>JAYUMN010000405.1:0-23124 GCA_043762595.1 Frankiales bacterium | reverse complement strand
CCTCGGCGACGACCGTCACCGTCCTGCCGTCGGAGATGCAGGTCAGCAGCGTGGCGCCCTGGTCGCGGGCAACCGACGACGCGGCCGAGCAAGCTTGATCGGTGCCGTCGATGAGGTGTCCGGCCGCGGCGAGAGCGGCGAGGTCGGCTGCGGCGGCGGCTCGGTGCCGGGCGACGGCCACTGCACCCAGGCTGGCCAGGAGCGCACCGAAAGCGAGCAGGGCCCCGGCGAGGCCGAGGACCACGATCGTGGCGAAGCCAGCCTCAGCCGGCTCGACACCCGGTTGTCGTCGCGAGCTCACGGTCGCGATCCGGGTGGGCCTTCGAGCTCCGCGACCGCACGGGCGTCGACCCGAACGACCGGCATGAGTCGAAGGACCGCGCCGAAGGGCCGCACCTGCGCCGTGACCTCGACCCGCACCTGGCGGCCGTCGACCTGGATCTGTACCTGGGCATCTCGCGGCGCGAGGGCCCGGCCCGTTTCGGCTGAGGTGCCCGCGCTCTCGCCGCGAGCGGCCACCCGAGCTGCTGCCCGGGCGGCGTCGACGCACCGCAGCTGCGCATTGAGACACACCAGCACCCAGACGACGAGCGCAAGGACGGTGAACAGGACCGGCAACACAGCCGCTGCCTCTGCGGTGGCGTAGCCAGCGTCGTCACCTCGACAGCGGGGCCGGAGACGCGAGCTGCGGCAACGTGATGAGGTGCCGCGCTGCCGTGGATCGCTGCGGTGCCATGACGCGCCAGTGGATGGCGAAAGGACGGTCATCGGGTACACCAGGGCCTCCCCCTGACGGGCCCCGGGCAGGCGCACCTGCCCGGGGCGAAACCGCTCAGAACGACAGGGTGAAGGCCTTGGAGAGAACCGACTTCAGCAGGTTGAGGACGGCGTCGCTCGTGATGACCTTGTAGAGCACGCCACTGAAGCCGCAGGCGGCGACCGTCCCGACGGCGTATTCCGCGGTGGTCATGCCAGCTTCGTCGCCGCGGCCGTCCTGACCGCTGTTGAGTCGGGCTGCGAGCCGTGCGGGCACAGCGCGAGCGCTGGTGAACGTGAGCATGGAGGACCTCCAGGTGGGCGCCGGCGCGGTGCCGGTCGCGGGGTGACGGGGTTGTCCGTCGCCGTCAACGCTGCTGCCTGCGCGCCCACCAGAACGTGTCCGGGGCCGATCTGTGGAGCGGTTCCCGGCCTGTGGATGACCACCGCGGAGGGCTGTTCAAATGCTGTGGAGCAGCGGCATTGCGAGCCCGATCACGGCCGGCACGACGCCGAGCAGGACAAACGCCGGCAGGAAGCACAGCCCGAGCGGTCCCACGGCAAGTACCCCGGCCCGCCGCGCTGCCTCGGTGGCCCGTCCCGCCGCGTGCCGGCGTGCCTCAGCCGCGATGCGGCCGACCGAGGCCGCGACCGGGGCTCCTCCCTCACCAGCGCGCGCCAGTGCCGGTGAGGCCGACGCACCGACCTGGCTGCCAGCAGCCAACGCCGACCAAGCTTCAGCAGGCGTTGAACCAACTGCGAGCGCGGCCGCCACCTGACCGAACCGGCGCCCACAGGGACCGGGCGTGGCTTCGGCGACGGCCCGTGCCGACGTGGCGAGCGCCGCGCCGCCGGACAGGCAGGCAGCGAGCAGGTCGAGCGCCAGGGGCAGCTCGCGGGCCAACTGCGCCGCGTCCTGCCGGGCCTGTCGCGGCTCGAGGCGCCGCAGCACCTGCGGACCACCCACACCGACCGCGAAGCCGAGTACGAGGCCGGCCGGGGCCGACACCAGCAACACGAGTGCCAGACCCGCCGTGGCACAGGCCAACTGGGGACCTCGATCGGGTCGCTGTCGCGCCGGTTGCGTCGGTCGGTGCGGCATCGCACGGGCCAGCCGCGAACAGGAGCTCGGTCGGTGCAGCAGAACCGCGGCTGCCAGCCCGAGCAGGACGGCACTGCCGAGCACCCCCCCGCCCGTCACGTCGGGAGGCTCCACATCAGCGGCCGCCGGTCATATCCGGCCACCGGTCACCTGGCGCCACCGGCGGCCTCGACGAGTCGGCCGGTCCACCACAAACCGAGCAGGTCGAGCCCGAGCCCGACTGATAGGGCAACCAAGCCGAGCGGCGTGTAGAGCAGCACGTGAACGGGGTCAGCCCCCAACCCAGCGGCAAGCCCGACCCCGGCGGCCGGCAGGACCGCGAGTAACGCGGCGCTGGCGCGGGGACCCGCCAGCTCGGCGTCAACAGCCCTGCGTTGCTCCTGCTCAGCGCGCAGCGCCTGTTCGAGGCGGTCGACGGCCGCCGCGATGCCGCTCCCGGTGGCGTTGCAGACCCGCCAGCAGGCAGCGAGCCCGAACAAGAAGGCAGGGACGGCACTGGCTTTGGCACCCACGGCAAGAGCAGCCGGGACATCGCCGCCCAGGCGTGCGGCACTTCCCGCCGCTTCCAACGCGACCGCCGACGGACCGGTCGCCACAGCCGCCGCAGCAGTGAGCGCTTCGGCTGGTACGCGACCCGATCGAAGCTCCCCGGCCAGGACCGCGCAGGCCTCCACGGCCTGGTTGCGCTCGGCGTCGCGATGTCGGCGCGCTACCCGCGTCGACCTGGCCCCACCGAGCACGATCGAGACGATCGCGACGGCCGCCGGCGCAGGCCGCACGGCCGCGGCGATACCGATGACACCGATGACACCGACCAGAGCGAGCAGGCCACCCGGGCCCCGCCATGCCGAGGTGACCGTGCGACGCCCGACTCGACGGTGTCGAGCAGGCCGAGCCTTGTTGGCGTCGGCAAGCCGATCGCGACCGCCATCGCAGCACCAGCCATCAGCGCAGACACGATGGCCACGGTCAGGCACCCCCCGGCGCCCGTGCATCGAGGAGCTCCGCCAGCCGGTCGGCGGCCCGACAGGGGGTGCCGTTGCCGGTGGAACCGCCCCAAGACCAGGCCGGCGCCGCCTCGACGAGCCCGGAGTCCCCGCGACCGAGCACGCACACCTCAGCCATCCGGCGCGCAGCACCCCGAGGTCGGACGAGATGCACGGCTACCTGCAGGGCTGAGGCGAGCTGGCTGTGCAGGGCTTCGCGCCCGAGCCCGGCGACTGCGGCGAGGGCCTCCAGTCGACTCGGCACGTCGCGTGCCGAGTTGGCATGCAGCGTGCCGCAGCCCCCCTCGTGTCCGGTGTTGAGGGCAGCCAGCAGGTCAACTACCTCGGCCCCACGGACCTCGCCGACAACGACCCGGTCCGGACGCATCCGAAGGGCCTGTCGGACCAGGTCACGCAACGTCACCTCGCCCGCACCCTCGACATTCGCCGGCCGCGCCTCGAGTCGGACGACGTGCGGGTGCGCAGGAGCGAGCTCGCCGGCATCTTCGACGAGCAACATCCGGTCGGTCGGATCGACGATCGAGAGCAAAGCGGACAGCAGGGTCGTCTTCCCGGTTCCGGTTCCCCCGGTGATGAGAAACGGCGTGCGCGAGGCCACCAGCCGACGCAGCAGTTGCTCCCCGTCGTCAGGCAGGGTGCCAGCGGCAACCAGCTCCGCCAAGCTGCAGACCCGGCGGCGCGGCACCCGTAGCGATATGCACGTCCCGGTGGGACTGACCGGCGGCAGCACGGCATGCAGACGCACGCCGTTGGCGAGCCGGGCGTCGACCCACGGCTGGGCGTCATCGAGGCGGCGACCACTCGGCGCGGCCAGTCGTACCGCGAGGCGACGGACCGCAGTGTCATCGGCGAATCGGACGTCGGCCCGCTCCAGCCCCTCCCCGCGGTCGACCCAGACCTCGTCGGGCGCGTTGACAAGGATGTCGGTGACCCGGGGATCAGCCAGCAGCGGCTCGAGGACACCCAGCCCGGCAATCTCACCCTGGAGCGTGCGCAGGACGGTGAGCAGCTCCGCGTCACCGCGGAGCGCCCCGCCTTCCTCGCGGAGCGCGGCCGCGACGCGGGCCGACGTCGCGGCAGCACCATCGAGCGCAAGGCGCGCGCGCACCCTTTCGAGCAGACCGGGGTCGAGCCCGGCGGTCACGCCGCCCGCCCGTTGCTGACCGGAAGCAGCGCTGCCAACAGCCCGTCGCAGCACACCCCGAGTGGGCTCCGGGCCCGACGGCCGGGCGGTTCGCCGCGCTCCAAGGCCGCGCCGAGCCCTGGCTCGGGGCGCAGCTCAGCGGCCAGTGGAAGCCGGAGCGCACTTGCCACCTCACGGGCCCCCAACCCGCCCGGGCCAGGGGTGCGGACGATCACCTTCAGCTCGCTGCAGAGCAGGGCCGCGGGTGCAGCCACCCGGGCCGCGGCGGCGGCGGCACGCACCTCGGCGGGGACGACCATCAGGGTGAGACAGGCGAGCGACAGCACCTCACGCGCCCCGTCATCAAGGGCACGGGGGAGGTCCACCACGACGAGGTCGTACGTCCGCCGACCGGCAGCGAGCACCGATCGAACGGCCGCAGCCGGCACGGCCGGGGTGGCCTCACGACCCCAGGAAAGCACCGCGAGATCGTGCAGGCGCGGCAGCGCGTGGGCCAGCGCGGCCGCCGGCACCCGGCCGCGGGTCGCTCCGAGCTCGGGCCAGCGCAGGCCGGCCTGCAACTCGCCCCCGAACACCAGGTCAATACCGCCGCCGAGTGGGTCCCCGTCGACGAGCAGGGTGCGGTGACCAAGCCGCTCAGCACTCACGGCGAGCGCACACGCCAAGGTGGTCGCGCCGGCACCGCCACGACCGCCGAGCACCGCCACGACCGAGCCGTCGCTGCCCGGTCCCTCAGCCGCGTCGGCGAGTGCGCCCACGAGCCAGGGCTCCGCGTCGGGCAGGACTAACACATGCTCGGCCCCCACCTCGACGGCGAGCTGCCAGACCCACGCATCGTCGAGATCGCCACCCAGCAGCACGACGCCGGCGCGCCGCGGGAGCCGGGCCCGGGCGCAGCGCGCCGCAGCGTCGGGACCGACGACAACGAGCGGCGCACTGGCCCAGGCTCGCTGGGCACCCGTCGCATCCGGTGCGACCTCGAGCTCGACGCCGGCCGTCGCGGCCAGCCGCAGCAGATCGTCCAGGACGTCGGCGTCAGCGGTGACGATCAGCGGGCGTTCGGTTGGCATCGGGCGGCTCCGGGAGGCTCGGGCGCCGGTGCTGGCGCCCAACGAGCCTGCGCCAGAAGCGCGCCCTGAGACGGCGCCGTCGCCAACCTGTGGATGATGCTGCGACCTGGGGACAGCCATCAGGTCAGCCCGGGCAGGCGCCCCGTCGAGGCCCGGTCGACCGGCGGTCGATCAGCCAGGGCCCGTCGGGGCATCAGATGGGGTCCGTGGGCCGGGAGCCAGGCCGTGGGTGGTCCGGCTCGAGCCAGTCGATCTTTGCGCGGTGGGAAGCGGCGACCAACCCGACAGTTATCCAAAGATCAGCAAGCGCAAAGGGCCCATCGGGCAGCGCACTGCGGCTGTCCAAAGATCAGCAAGCGCAAAAGGCCCACCGGCTGCCCGACCGCAACAGCAGAAACGTGCGCCGGTGTCCTGGACTGCCGCGCTCCTCGCGGCCGAGGCGTTTCGTCGCTGAGCGCTCTGCTTCGTTGCTGTTGGGGTCGCTGTCCGCAGCGCAAGGACCAGCCAGCACTGCCCGTCGTCGGCGCTGCCGGCTGGCGAACCTGTCTCGCCAGCCGTTCGGTCAGCCAGCTCAGCCGGTCCGGTCCCTCGCCCCGGGGAGCGGGGCGCAACTCGAACCCGGCCCCGCCTCCTGTTGCCCGCTGAGGGGGCGGACGCACCTATCCTCGGCCGGTGCCTGCCGCCGCGTTCTTCGATCTCGACAAGACCGTCATCGCCAAGAGCAGCACGCTGGCGTTCGGCAAGCCGTTTTACAAGGGTGGGTTGGTCAACCGCCGCGCGGTCCTGAAGAGTTCGTTCGCGCAATTCGTCTATCTGCTCCAGGGCGCCGACGAGGACTCGATGGACCGGATGCGCGACTACCTCAAGGCGTTGTGTGCAGGCTGGCCGGTCCAGCAGGTCCACGACATCGTGGCCGAGACGCTGCATGAGCTCATCGATCCGCTGGTCTACCTCGAGGCGGTGGCCCTGTTCGAGGAGCATCACGCCGCCGGCCGCCAGGTCGTGATCGTGAGCAGCTCCGGCGAGGAGGTCGTCGGCCCGATCGGGGAGATGCTCGGGGTCGATCGGGTCGTCGCGACCCGGATGGTCGTCAGGGACGGCGTCTACACCGGCGACATCGCTTTCTATGCCTACGGCGAAGGCAAAGCGGTAGCGATCCGGGAGTTGGCCGCGTCCCAGGGCCTCGACCTTGCTGCGTGCTACGCCTACAGCGACTCGGTGACCGACCTGCCGATGCTCCAGCTCGTCGGCAATCCGGTCGCGGTCAATCCGGACAAGGCGCTGCGCAAGATCGCGCTCGAACGCGGCTGGCCGGTCCGGATCTTCATCCGACCCGTCCGCATGCGCGCTCGCGTGCCCGCTCCCCCCGGCCCTCCCATGGCGTACGCCGGGGCAGCGCTTGCCGTCGGCATGCTCGGGCTCGGCTGGTGGCTCACCCGTCGGGTGACACAGGTCACCGACGGGCCTTGACACGGGTGCGGGTCAGGCGCAGGGTGGGAGCACGGGCCACCGCCCGCGGGTGGACTTGTTCCCCCCGACGGCGGTCCGTGCACGAGGCTCGAGCACCCACGTGCGACCTGCCGCGTGAGGCACGTCGAGCGGGTCCATCGCTCTCACGAAAGGGATCACCGGACCCGGTACGACGACATGACTGCACGCATTGGTACCTCGGGCATCGTGCATGGCGACGGCGCTCCACCTGCTGGTGGGGCGCCGTTCCGTCGTGCCGACTTCTGCGAGGTCGGCCACGCAGCACCGGCCTGCGACCATCAGCCAAGGGCTGTCCCTCGACTCAGGCAGCTCCCCGCAGCAGGGCCTCGCAGACGGCCAGCCCCTCCCGGGCACCGAGCGCCGTGGCCTGCGCGCAGTGCACCAGCCAGTCGGCCACGCCCGTTCTCCCGCCGGACAGGTAGCCGCGCGCCGCCTCGGCGTAGCCCGGCCCACCGGTCGGCCCGGCGTGCGCGTGCCCGAGCGCCGCATGGTCCAGCTCGACGTGGCCGACCTCAGGCGCCGACACCGCCTTGGGATCGAGCCCCCGGTCGATCAGAACGAGCCGGGCGGCGGCGCGGGCGACGAGCCCGTCCGCGGAGCCGAACGCGCGGAGCGCGAGCAACTCGCCATGCACGACCGCGGCGGTGATCACGGCCGGGGCCAGGGTCGGCGCGAGCAGCAGCCGGGCCAGGCCGTCGAGGCGGGCCGACACCTCGAGCGGGTCGGGCGCCGGGCCGAGCTCCAGCGGATCGTCGTACGCCATGGCGCTCGTCCGGGGCCGGCCGAGCGCATCCGCCGGCAGGCCGAGATCGGCGGCGGCAAGCAGGTGCAGTCGGGCGAGCGCCTGCTTTGGCGATCGGGACCAGGACGGCAATACCGACCCCAGGTCGGCGTGCAACCGGACCGCGTTGGCCACCAGTTGCGAGCCGCGCTCGTCCCGGCTGGCGAGTTGGACGCCCCCACCGGCCATCAGCTGGCCGCGCAGCCGCTCGAGTTCGATGCCGCACCCTTCGAGCTCGGCGGATGCGCGGGCGCCGCGCAACGCCGATTCGGCCGTGACCTCGGCGGAGCGGCGGCGCAACACGCGGTGGCCCAGCAAGCCGTCGACCGCTTCGCGCGACGCTGTCACGGCAACGGCCACCCCGGGCAGGTCGAGCAGGGCCGCGAAGGGATCGGTCACAGCCATCGAGCGTAGGCGCAGGCCACGCGCGGGTCCGGGCCGGGCCGACTCCCGCTGACCCCTTGCCCAGGCTTGCCCGGTGCAGGAGGGTCATGTCACCTGACCTGACCCCAGAAGGAGCCCAGCCGTGACCGAGACGTCCCTGTCCGCCCTGTCGAGCGAATCCCGCCGGTTCGACCCGCCGGCCGAGCTGGCAGCTTCGGCCAACGTGACAGCGGAGGCCTACGAGCAGGCAAGCAAGGACCGGCTGGCGTTCTGGGCCGAGCAGGCCGGCCGGCTCGACTGGGTGACGCCGTGGACCGAGGTGCTCGACTGGCAGCCGCCGTTCGCGACCTGGTTCGGCGGTGGCACGCTCAACGTCGCGGTCAACTGCGTCGATCGACACGTCGCAGCGGGCTTGGGTGATCGGGTTGCCTACCACTGGGTGGGGGAGCCGACCGGGGACCGCCGGACGATCACCTACGCCGAGCTGCAGCGGGAGGTCTGCAAGGCAGCCAACGGGCTCGTCGAGCTGGGCGTCCAGGCCGGCGACCGGGTGATGATCTACCTGCCGATGATCCCCGAGGCGGTCTTCGCGATGCTCGCCTGCGCCCGGATCGGCGCGCCGCACTCGGTCGTCTTCGGCGGCTTCAGTGCCCAGGCGCTGGTGGACCGGATCACCGACGCGGACGCCAAAGTGATCATCACCTCGGACGGCGGCTACCGGCGGGGCGCTCCAAGCGCGCTCAAACCCGCGGTCGACGAAGCCGTCGCCCGCTGCAGCGGGGTGGAGCACGTCGTCGTCGTCGAGCGCACCGGTCAGGACGTCGCCTGGACCGACAAGGACGTCCGCTGGTCCGAGCTCGTCGGTGGCCAGAGCGAGCAGCACGAGCCGGCGGCCTTCGACGCCGAGCACCCGCTGTTCCTGCTCTACACGAGTGGCACGACCGGCAAGCCCAAGGGGATCCTGCACACCACCGGCGGCTACCTCACCCAGGCCGCCTGGACGCACTGGGCCGTCTTCGACCTCAAGCCCGAGACCGACATCTATTGGTGCACCGCCGACATCGGCTGGGTCACCGGCCACTCCTACGCCGTGTACGGGCCGCTCGCCAATGCCGCCACCAGCGTGCTCTACGAGGGCACCCCCGACGCGGGGGGCAAAGACCGCTGGTGGTCGATCGTCGCCGAGCTCGGCGTCTCGATCCTCTACACCGCGCCGACTGCGATCCGCACGTTCATGAAATGGGGCGACGACCTACCCAAGGCGCACGACCTGTCGAGTCTTCGGGTCCTCGGTAGCGTCGGTGAGCCAATCAACCCCGAAGCCTGGATGTGGTATCGCGAGGTCATCGGCGGTGGCCGATGCCCGATCGTGGACACCTGGTGGCAGACCGAGACCGGCGCGATGATGATCGCGCCGTTGCCCGGCGTGACGTCCTGCAAGCCCGGAAGCGCGATGGGCCCGCTGCCGGGTATCTCGATCGACGTCGTCGACGGCGAGGGGACGTCCACCTCTGCCGGTTTCCTCACCCTGGATGAGCCGTGGCCGTCGATGCTGCGCGGGATCTGGAACGACGAGGCGCGCTATCGCGAGACCTACTGGAGTCGCTTCACTGGCCGCTACTTCGCCGGGGACGGCGCGAAATGGGACGACGAGCACGTGCTGTGGCTGCTGGGCAGGGTCGACGACGTGATGAACATCTCAGGCCACCGGATCAGCACCACCGAGGTGGAGAGCGCGCTGGTCAGCCACCCGAGCGTGGCCGAGGCGGCGGTGGTCGGCGCTGCCGACCCGACCACCGGCCAGGCAATCGTTGCCTTCGTCACCGTCAAGGGCAACGTCGCCGACGAGGTGTCCGGTGGCGAGGCCTTCATCCAGGAGTTGCGCAACCACGTGGCGAAGGAGATCGGGCCGATCGCGAAGCCCAGGCAGATCGTGATCAGCCCGGAGCTGCCTAAGACCCGCTCCGGTAAGATAATGCGCCGCCTGCTGGTAGACATCGCCGAGCGCCGTGAGCTCGGTGACGTCACAACGCTGGCCGACCCCACCGTGGTCACCGCCATCAACGACCGGATGAAGGCCACCGAACCTCGGCCGTAAACCGACGGCACGGGTAGGCGACGGCCCTGTCGGGTAGGGCCCGAGCGACCCCGTTGACCGACCGAGAGGCCCGACGTGAGCCAGCAGCCCGGCGAAACCCCCCCGTTCGAGGACCACGAAACGACCCTGTTCGCAGGCGTTCCCGGCCCGAGCTGCACCGGGACCCAGACCGATGCCGGCGCCGACCCTGATGCCGGCGCCGACCCCGATGCCAGCCCCGGCCAGGGCGCCGCGACGGGCCAGGACGTGCGATGAACGAGTTGTCGCTGGGTGAGCTCGTCTCCTCAGCTACTAGGGACCTGTCGTCGCTGGTCCGCCAAGAGGTCGAGTTGGCCAAGCTGGAGATCAAGCGGGACGTCGTAAACGCCGGCAAGGGCGCCGGCCTGCTCGGCGCGGCCGGGGCGATGGCGGCACTGGGCGGGCTGTTCGTTTGCATCGCCGCGGCGTACGCGCTCAATCTCGTCGTCCCGACCTGGGTGGCCTTCCTGGTCGTCGGCGGCGTCTTTCTGCTGCTGGCCGGCCTGCTCGGCCGCAAAGGCAAAAAGCGGCTGACCAAGCTGTCGCCGCCGCAACGCACGATCGAGACGGTCAAGGACGATCTGGCCTGGGCCAAGCACCCCACCGTCGCCCCGACCCGCCGGGTCGACGAAGCCGCCCGCACCTGAGGGTGTGGCACGCTCGCCGCCATGCCCGCCGAGGAGTCGGTCGTCCTCGTCGACGGTCCCTGGACGCACCGTGACGTCACCGCGGGTGGCTTGCGCTTCCACGTCGCCGAGTGCGGTCCCAGTGACGGACCGCTCGTCCTGCTGTTGCATGGGTTCCCGGAGTATTGGTGGGCGTGGCGACACCAGCTCGTCGCTCTCGGCGCAGCCGGTTTCCATGCGGTCGCCCCCGACCTGCGCGGCTATGGCGCCACCGACAAGCCCCCTCGGGGCTACGACCCAGGCACGCTCAGTGCTGATATCGCCGGGCTGATCCGGGCACTCGGCGCCGATGATTGCGTGCTTGTCGGCCACGACTGGGGCGGCGCCCTTGCCTGGTCGACTGCGACCTTGCAGCCGCAGGTCGTCCGCCGGCTCGCCGTGCTGGGGATGCCGCACCCCACCCGGTTCACCCAGGCGCTCCGCACCGACCGCCATCAGCTGCGTGCCTCGGCGTACATCGGGGGGTTCCAGCTACCGAAGGCGCCCGAGGCAAGACTCGTCGACGGCGACCTCGTGGCGCGGTTGCTGCGCCGATGGGGCGGGCCGGGTTTCCCCGACGCCGAGACCGAGTCGCGCTGTACCCAGGCCATGCGGGTGCCCGGGGCGGCGCACAGCGCGCTGGAGTACTACCGCTGGGCGGTGCGTTCGCTGCTGCGGCCGAGCGGGGCGAACTACCGGCGGCAGATGGCGGCCGGCGTTGCCATGCCGGTCCTGCAACTGCACGGGGCGCTCGACACCTGCATGCTGCCGACCACTGCGCAAGGTTCCGGGGACTACGCGCACGGGGGGTATGAGCTGCTGGTGCTCGACGGGGTCGGGCACTTCGTGCAACAGGAGGCAGCGGACCTTGTCAGCGGGTTGTTGGTCGAGCATGCGCGCGCGTGACGCGCTTGGCCGGCCGGTTCCGAAGGGCGATCCGAGCGCGGTGGAGGGAGTCGGCGAGCAGTCCCTGCCCGCCGACCAGGCGCTCGCCCTGGCGCAACGGTTGTTGGGCGCCGGCCGGGCCTTTTCCGCACACGAGGTGCTCGAGGCGACCTGGAAGGCCGCACCGGCCGACGAACGGGCCTGCTGGCAGGGCCTGGCCCAGATCTGCGTCGGGGTGACGCATCTGCAGCGCGGCAATCTGGTGGGCGCCGCCCGGCTGCTCCGGCGCGGGGCGGCGACCGCGCCGGACGACATTGCCGCGCAGGCACGCACCCTCGCCGAGCAGGTGGACGGCGGCCGGGCCGACGCGCCGGTACTCAGGCTGCCTCGGTCAGTGCGACCGTGAAGGGCCTCAGTCGCAGGCCTGCGTGCTGACCTTGGCCGTCGCCAGGCGGCCGGCCCGCGCGGCCGGCTCGACCTCCCTGGCCGTGAGGGCGTAACCCGTCTGCGGGTCGTCGGCGGCCGCGGCGAACACCACCCCGTAGACCGCGCCGCGCAGGTCGAGCAACGGGCCGCCGGAGTTGCCGGGCCGGACCCGTGAGCGCAGCGCATAGATCTCGCGCACGACCGTTTGGTGCTGATAGATGTCCGGGCCCCTGGCGCGCTGGACACCGCGGACGCGCGCGGCGTCAGCACGAAACGGTCCGTCCTGCGGATAGCCGGCCACGACAGCGCTGGCGCCGCTCCCGGCCTGCCCGGCGAAGGTCAGTGGCGAAAGGGTGAGGCCAGGGACGTTGAGCACGGCGATATCGCGCTCCGGATCGTAGACGACCACCGTGGCGGGCAGGCTCCGGCCGCCGGACTGCACGCTCGGCCGGCTAACCCCGGCCACCACGTGCGCGTTGGTCATCACCCGATCCGGGGCGTAGACGAAGCCGGAGCCCTCGATCCGGCGTGCGCACGACGGTGCGACGCCGGTGACCTTCAGGATGCGATCCTGCGCCACGAGGACGGCCCGGCTGGTCGCGACCCGGGCGTCCGGCGGCTCGACCTGACGGACCTGGGTGGGTGCGAGGCCGCCGAACACCTCCGGGAAGCCTCGGTCGTCGATGAGGCGGCGAAAGCCGGCGAAAAACGACCGCGCCCCACCCGGGACCAACCCGTTCACGGTCGCCAGCACCTGCGAGCGGCGGACCTGTGAGGCCAGCGTGACGAACGGCGAGGAAGCCACCGCGGTCCCGACCAGCCAGGCCACCAGCAGCAGGCTGACGACGCTGACCGCGGAGCCAGCGAGGGCATCGACCAGACGGGCCGGCCGCCAGGTGAGCCGATTGCGGACCGCCGCCCCCAACACGGTCGCGAGGACCTGGCCGAGGCTGGCCACGAGGAAGACGAAGGCGACGCCGACGACCGACTGGGGCAGTCTGGACAGCCCGCCGAACTGGGCCACCGTCGGTGCGAGCCTGGCCCCGAGGACGCCGCCGCCGAGGAAGCCGACGAACGATAGGACTCCGACGACGAAGCCCTGCCGGTAGCCCGACAACGCGAACAGCAGGGCCGCGACGAGCAGGACGACGTCGAGCAGGTCTCCGCGCACCAGCTGCACCCTAGGCCGTCAGGAGACGACGACCTTGCCTGTCATCCCCGGGTGGATGGTGCACTGGAAGGTGTAGCTGCCGGCCTTGACGAAGCTCAGCTTGAGCTGCTTGGACCGTCCGCCTTCGACCAAGCCCAGCTTGCCAAGCGAGCTGTCGTCGAACTCCAGATTGTGCGGCACCTGCCCGGTGTTCTTCATCGTCAGCGTCAGCGCACCGACCTTGGCAGTAACGACATTGGGCTTGAACTTCAGCACGTCCTGACCGTCGACCTCCGCCGTCTGCGCTGCGGAGCTGCCCGCAGCGGCCACCGTGCCGTTTGCCTTCACCGAGGAGGTGCCGCCACTGCCGCCACCTCCTGCGCAGGCGGTGACGGCGAGCATGGGTAGGACGAGCCAGCCGGTGCGGGACATTGCGTGGAACTCCTCGATGGTTGTCACGGTGGGGTGGTACGCAGGGCCAGGGCAACCGTCTGCTCGTCGAGCGCCTCGACCCGGCCGGTGTCCCAGGCCAGCTCCCAGCCGCCCAGATGCAGCAGCCGGTCGAGCAGGCCGGCGGTGAACCCCCAGACCAGCAGGTTACCGACGTGGAAGGCGGGGCCGACCCAGCCGCTGGGGTGGGTGACCCGCAGCCGGTTGGCCGGGTCGACCAGCGCGGCGATCGGCGCGCGGACCACCGCGGCGACCTCGGCAGCGTCCACCGCCCGGACCTCGTGCGGCCGGCGCCAGAAGGCGATGACGGGATGGACGACGAAGCCGGACGGCGGGAGCCACAGGCCCGGCAACGTGCCGAGGATCTCAACGCTCAGCGGGTCCAAGCCGACCTCCTCGCCGGCCTCACGCAGCGCGGCGCCGACCGGTCCGTCGTCGCCCGGATCCTGTGCCCCACCGGGGAACGCGGGCTGCCCGGCGTGCGAGCGCATTGTGTGAGCGCGCTCGATCAACAGCACGTCCGGGCCGTCGACGCCGTGACCGAACAGCACCAGCACGGCCGAGTGCCGGCCCCCTTCATCCGGCGGCGCCCACCGGGTCAGCTGGTCGACGGTGACGTCCGGCAGCGCAGCGGCAAGCGGGGCGAGCCAGTCAGGGACATTCACACCGTCACGCCGAGCCAGGTTTTGACGTCCGCTCGCAGCTCGGCCTGCGACCGGATGGGTTCCCGGCGTACATGGACGACCTTGCCTGCGGCGTCGAGGAACAACGTGACCGGCACCCCGCCACCAATTCGGCGGTGAAACACGCCCTCGTCATCGACGAGCGCCGGCCAGTGCACGCCGAAGTCGACCACGAAGTGCAGGGCCTGCGACCGGCTCGGCTCCTCGGTGTCGATCCCGACCAGCGCCACCCGTCCCACGGCGGCCCGGTGGAACGCAACCAGCAGTGGCGTCTCATCCTGGCAAGGCGCGCACCAGGATCCATAGACATTGACGAGCGTCGGCACCCCCGGGGCCACCGTCCGGAGGGAGACGGCTGGACCACCGCCAAGGCAGGCCAACCGCAGGTCGGGCAACTCTGGCCCCAGCCCCCGGGGGCACGGCGCCAGCGCTGCCTGGCGCTGCAGCGGGCCGAGGTCGACCGGTACCGCCGCGGACCTGCTCCCCGGCCGCAGGGTGAAGCCGACCGCGAGCAGCGCAAGCACCCCGAGCAACACCAGCGCTTTGAATCGGCTCACGGCGCAGCAACCGGCGCGAAGAACGCCGCGGTCCGCACAAGCCCGATAGCAACGGCCGAATCGGTTTCCCCGACGCCGTACGACGGGCACAGGGGCGCGAGCGCGCAGGCCCCGCAGGCCGGTCTGCGGGCGTGGCAGACCCTTCGGCCATGAACGATCACCCGGTGGCTGAAGATCGTCCACTCGGCCTTCGGCAGCAGGGTGGCGACGGCCGCCTCGACCTTGACCGGATCGCTCTGCTCGGTCCACCCGAACCGCCGGACGAGCCGGCCGAAGTGCGTGTCGACGGTCAATCCAGGCACGCCGAACGCGTCGCCCAGCACCACGTTGGCGGTCTTGCGGCCGATGCCTGGCAGGGTGACAAGGTCCTCCAGGCGGCCGGGCAACACCCCGTCGTACCGCTCGACGAGTGCTGCTCCCAAGCCGATCAGCGAGGTGGTCTTGTTGCGGAAGAAGCCGGTCGGCCGGATCAGCTCCTCGAGCTCGACCCGGTCGATGCCCGCGTAGTCCGCTGCTGTCCGGCAGCGAGCGAACAGCCTCGGCGTCACCTCATTGACGCGCCGGTCGGTGCACTGCGCCGACAGCACGGTGGCGACAGCCAGCTCGAGCGGGTTGCTGAAGTCCAGCTCACAGTGCGCGTCGGGATGCAACACCGCCAACGCCCGGTTGGTCCGCCGGGCCCGGCGGACGAGCCCGAGCCGGCTTTCGTCACTGCTTGGCACTTGCTCAGCCTACGTGCGGTCCCGGGCACTCGCCCGTTCCGGTGACGTCCCTCAAGGCCCTCCCGGATCGTGACGACCCTCCCCGTGTCGGTCACTGAACGTGATCGCGGGTTGGAGAAGCATGGACTCGCAGGGCACCGCCCTCGCACCACCGGCCGCCACCTTCCGGCCACCCGTGCCCCGCCGGCCGCTGACCCGCACGCTCCCCGAGCTCAGCGAGGGGTTCAGCCATCTCACCCTCGAACAGCTGCGCGGGTATCGGACCGCGCTCGGCGCCGAGGAGGCCAAGGTCTCCTATTGGCGCCGCATCATCCAGGCCCGGCTCGACGTCGTCCGTGCGGGCAACGGCAAGGGTCAGCTCGATCCAGCAACGTTGCGGCCAGTGCTCACCGACGCCCGGGTCAGCTCGGGACGTCGGGCACTGGTCGAGATTCTGCCGATCGACGACATCCCCCCACTGCCAAAGCTGGCCGAGTTGTGGGACCGGCGGGTGTCCGCCGGCGACGACGACGGCCAGGCCCGGCAAGACGCCGACCTGGCCGAGGCTGAGCAGCAGCTCTCGGCCTACCGCACCGCCCTGCATGCTCGGCAGGCAGATGCCACCGGTGAGCTGATCGCGCGTTACCGCGTGCAGCCCAAACTGTGCCTGTCGGCGTTGCCGCTCACCCCGGTCGTGCGACGCCGCTCGGCCTAGCAACACCCCAGGCGCGGACGCCGGGACAAGGGTAGGCAACGATGGCGTTGTGCCGCTGATCGCCGTCGCCATGCTGCTGCCCGTGCTGCTGCTCGGGCTGATGCTCGGCATGGAGCGGGTCGAGCGGCCCCTGCGTTCCGACGACGTCGTCAACCTGCTCGAGGGGTTCCTCGATTCGGCCCGGCCCGAGGAGGTCGAGACCTTCGTCAGTCAGGGTTACGCGGCTGCTCTGGAGCGGTACTGGCGGCGGCGGCGGTTCAGCCGGCTGCTCCCCGGTCGTCGATGACCAGGCTTGCCATCTGCCAGACTGCTGCGCGGGCACCAGCCGACGCGTGGGAAAGGCAGCAGTGGACGAGGTCTTGGCCAGAGCCGGCCTGTTCCAGGGAGTTGCCGGGGAGGCAGCTGAGGCTCTTGCGAGCTCACTGCAGTACGCCGACTACTCCCGCGGGGAGACGGTCTTTCTCGAGGGAGAGCAGGGCGACACCCTCTACATCGTCCTGACCGGCAAGGTGAAGATCGGCCGCCGGGCGACCGACGGACGGGAGAACATGCTTTCGGTGATGGGCCCGTCGGACATGTTCGGGGAGTTGTCGCTGTTCGACCCTGGCCCGCGGACCGCCACGGCCACCGTCGTCACCGAGGCCCGGCTGGCCTCGCTCGCGCACGCCTCACTCAAGCCGTGGATCACCGACCGCCCCGAGATCGCCGAGCAGCTGCTGCGGGTACTGGCCCGCCGGCTCCGTCGTACCAACGATGCGCTGGCCGACCTGATCTTCACCGACGTCCCTGGCCGGGTGGCCAAGCAGCTGCTCGCGCTGTCGGAGCGCTTTGGCTCCATCGAGCCCGACGGCACCCGCGTGCACCACGACCTCACCCAGGAGGAGCTCGCCCAACTCGTCGGGGCCTCCCGCGAGACGGTCAACAAGGCGCTCGCCGACTTCGCCCAGCGGGGCTGGGTGCGAGTCGATTCACGCGCGTTAACCATTCTCGATGGCGAGCGGTTGGCCCGTCGGGCGCGGTAAGCGCGCCCCGGCCGGGCTCACTGCGGGTAGTAGGCCTTGTCCGGCACGACGTCCGAGGTGTCCAGCGCATCGAGGTGCGCCGTCGTACCGCCGAGCCCCTTGACCATCGTGCGGTAGTCGTAGCGCATCAAGCCGAGCCAGGAATGCTCCTTGTCGCCCGGCTTCCCCGGCAGATCGTCGTCGCGCAGGGTGTCTTCGTAGCGGGCTCCGGTCTCCTGGCCGATCTGCTTGAGCACCTTGGACGGAAACACCTCAGAACCAAAGATGACCGGTACCTTCTCCGAGCGCACCTGGTCGATCAGCCGGGCGATCTCCTTCGGAGTGGGGTCTTCGAAGTTCGATGGCTGGACAGCACCGAGAATCTTGTAGCCGTAGTCCCGCCCGAAGTAGGCGTAGGCGTCGTGGTAGGTGAGCAACTCCTTCGGGCCGGTGATCGTCGCACTGTCGGCCTTGAGGGCGTCCGACAGCGCGGTCGCCTTTGCGTCGAAGGCCTTGCGGTTGGCCTCGTAGGTCGCCTTGCCCGCCGGGTCTTTCGCAATCAATGCGGCAGCGACCTCGTCGGCGTACTTGATCGCGAACAGCGGATCGGTCCACAGGTGCGGGTTGGGCTTGCCGTCCTTCTTGGGGAAGGAGAAGTCGTAGATGTACGCCGACTCCGGCAGCGATTTCGTGCCCAGGGCGACAATCTGCGAGCCCTTCTTCGCGTTCTGGCCGGCCAGGTCGGCGGTGGGGTCCTCGAGCTTCAACCCGTTGATGAAGACGAGGTCGGCCCGCGCGAGCACCTTGCTGACCTGCGGCGGTGGCTCGTAGGTGTGGCTGTTGGTGCCCTCCGGGACGACGCCGTTGACGGTGATCCGGTCCCCGCCCACCTGAGAGACGATCGAGGTGATCGGCGCGACGGTGGTGACCACCTGCAGGGCTGTCGAACCGTCGGCCCGCTTGACGGCGGCCGGCGTACTGGTGGCGCCGCAGGCGGCGAGCAGGATCGGCAGGGTGGCGGCGGTCGCCATGGTCCAGGGGCGTCGTGGCTTCATGTGTGCAACCTAGACGTTCCTGCGAATGACTTGCAACAGCAGGGGCTACGCCGGGATCAGTGCGTGCGGAGGTAGGTCAGCTGGGCGAGCACCGACAGGGTCGCTGCCGGCCACAGCGCCCGGTCGACAGCTGCATAGACCAGCTCGACGACCTGCTGTGGGTCGGTCGCCCCGCCCGCGACAGCGGCGCGAACCTGCTCGAGGCGCTGCTCTCGATGGTCGAGATAGGCCTGCGCGGCGACGCCCACCGAGGCCAGCTCGGGGCCGTGTCCGGGCAGGACGATCACGTCGCCGAGTGTGCGCAACCGCCGCAGCGACGTGAGGTAGTCGGCGAGCACCCCGTCCGGGTGGGCGACCACCGTGGTGCCCCGGCCGAGGATCGTGTCGCCGGTCAGCACGGCGCCATCATCGGCCAGCTGCAGCGACACCGAGTCGGCCGTGTGCCCAGGGGTGTGGACGACCTCCAGGGTGAGCCCGGCCGCTCCGAGGCGCTGTCGATCGGTGGTCAGCCCGTCGACGCCGTCGGTGGTGTGTGCCGGGTCGAGCGAGACGACGTCGGCGCCGGTCAACTCGCGCAGCCGCCCGGCCCCCTCGCTGTGGTCGAGATGGCCGTGCGTCAGGACGATCAGCGCGACGTCGCCGGCGGCGGCGACCGCAGCCAAATGCGCTTCGTGCAGCGGTCCCGGGTCCACCACGACGAGGTCGTCGCGACCGGGCTCACGCAGCAACCAGGTGTTGGTGCCCTCGAGCGTCATCGGTCCGGGGTTGGGCGCGAGCAGGACCGCGGCCCTGGCCGTCACCTGCCGGGGCCCACTCACGACGGGTAGTCGGGATCGCCGGGCAGCAGCATCGCCACGCTGTCGTCACGGCGTACGACGATCTTGGGCAGGACCGGGCTGATCGGCCACTGCCGGGCAAGCGCGCTCGCCACGTCGGCCAGGTCGGCCAGCTCGCCCAGCGAGACGGCGGTCGGCGGCAGCATCGTCAGCTGCTGCTCGAGCGCGATGCGAGGGCGCACCCAGACGCGGCTGTCTGCCTCGCCACCGGCGTCGCGGCAGACCTGCCCGGCTGGCAGCTGGGCAAGGAAGAAGCGGGTGTCGAACCGCTTGGGCTCGACCTCGGGAGTGATCCAGTGCGCGAACGGCCGCAGCAGATCCGAGCGCAGGACGAGCCCGCGCCGCTCCAGCAGCTGCGACAGCGTCTGCTCCCGGGCCTCGAGGGCGACCCGCTCGGCCTCCCACGCATCCGACGAGACATCGGCAAGCAACGCGTCCTCGGACGGCCCGGCCAGCAGGACGCCGGACTCCTCGAAGGTCTCCCGCACTGCCGCGCAGACGAGCGCTCGGGCCAGCGGCTCGTCGGCGCCCAGCCAGCTCGCCCACTGCGCCGGGTCCGGGCCCGACCAACGGACGTGGGCCTGCGCGTCGGCCCGATCCACCGAACCGCCCGGGAAGACGTGCATCCCGGCCGCGAACGCCATCGCCCGCACCCGCCGCAGCAGGTAGACCTCAGGCCCACCCGCGGCGTCGCGCAGCAGCACGACGGTTGCCGCATCGCGAACCGACGCAGCTTGCAACGTCCCGTCAGCGAGCCCCCGGGCCCGCTGAACTAGCTCGGGGGGCAGCATGCCGGCAGCACTCATAACGCGGATCGTACGGCGGGAGCAACCCGCCGCCGGCTACCGGACTTCGACGACCAGCTCAACCTCGACGGGGGCGTCGAGGGGCAGCACCGCGACGCCCACCGCGGACCGGGCGTGTCGCCCGGCGTCGCCGAACACGTCACCGAGCAGCTCCGAGGCACCATTGACAACCCCTGGCTGGCCGCTGAACCCGGCGACCGAGGCGACGAAGCCGACGACCTTCACGACGCGCACCACCGCATCGAGCCCAACCAGGGCGTCGATGGCCGAGAGCGCGTTGAGGGCGCAGGTGCCGGCGAGCTCCCTGGCCCGCTCGGGGGTGACGTCGGCGCCGACCTTGCCGGTGGCCAGCAATGACCCGTCGACCAGCGGCAGCTGCCCTGAGGTGAAGACCAGGTTGCCGCTGCGGACAGCCGGCAGATAGCTGCCGGCCGGCGTGGCAACCGGAGGCAGCGCGAGGCCGAGCTCGCCGAGGCGCCCGGTCGCGCTCACGACCCGGCCTTGACCCGCTTGAAGTACGCCACCAGCTGGTCGCCACCGCCGGGACCCGGCACGACCTGGAGCAGCTCCCAGCCGTCCTGGCCGAAGTTGTCAAGGATCTGCTTGGTCGCGTGGACCAGCAGGGGGGCGGTCAGGTACTCCCACTGCGTCATGGGCAGAGCCTATGGGACCACCGGACACTGCATCATGGGCGGCCGCCGACCCACCCCCTTACGCTTTGGGTCATGGCCGACTTTCCAGATGTCCGGCTGCACGTCGTCACCGGCAAGGGCGGCACCGGCAAGACCACCGTCGCGGCCGCACTCGCCCTGGCGCTCGCCACCGGCGGCAAGCGGGTGCTGCTCACCGAGGTCGAGGGTCGGCAGGGCATCGCGCAATTGTTCGACACCCCCCCGCTGCCGTACGAAGAGCGGCGGGTGGCGGTCGCGTCGGAGCACGGTGAGGTCTGCGCCCTCGCCATCGATCCGGAGCAGGCACTGCTCGACTACTTGCACATGTTCTACAAGCTCTCGCCGAACGGCATCCCGGCCCGCACGCTGCGCCGGATCGGCGCGATCGACTTTGCGACGACGATCGCGCCGGGGCTCCGCGATGTGCTGCTCACCGGCAAGGTGAAGGAGGCCGTCGTACGCATCGGCAAAGATCGTCTCCCGGCGTACGACGCGGTGGTGCTGGACGCCCCGCCGACCGGGCGGATCGCGCGCTTTTTGAACATCTCGCACGAGATCGGCGGGCTGGCCAAGGTCGGACCGATCAAGCACCAGAGCGACAGCGTGATGGCGGTCCTACGCTCGCCACAGACAGCCGTGCACATCGTGACCCTGCTCGAGGAGATGCCCGTGCAGGAGACCCTCGACGGGGTAGCCGAACTGACCGCACTCGACCTGCCGGTAGGCGGCGTCGTGGTCAACATGGTGCGGTCCCCAGCGCTCGATCCCGCCGATCTGATGGACGCCGAGGCGGGCCGGCTGGACTCGGCCACCCTGGCCGCCGGCTTGAAGTCGGCCGGCCTGGCCGCGCCGGACGTTCTCGTCGGTGCGCTGGTCGCCGAGGCGGGCGACCATGCGGCGCGGGTCGCCCTGGAAGAGCGGGGGCGCGACAGTCTTGCCGGGGTC
Organism: Frankiales bacterium; assembly: GCA_043762595.1. GTDB lineage: Bacteria > Actinomycetota > Actinomycetes > Mycobacteriales > SCTD01 > JAYSQK01. Next base: position 1,727 of record JAYUMN010000405.1, on the reverse strand, counting down.
GATCGACCGTCGTACGAGCTGCCGCTGCTGGCCGACGACATCGACCTCGGTGCGTTGTACGCGCTGGCGGCGCTGCTTCGGGACCAGGGGATGGCATGAGCGTCCCCCGGCTCGATCTGGACGAGGTGCTCGCGACCGCAAAGATCATCGTCTGCTGCGGTTCCGGGGGCGTGGGCAAGACGACGACCGCGGCCGCCCTCGCGCTGCGGGCCGCCGAGCAGGGCCGGCGAACCGTGGTGCTCACCATCGACCCGGCCAGGCGGCTGGCCCAGTCGATGGGCCTGACCCATCTCGACAACACCCCGCGCAAGGTCGCAGGGGTCGCCAACGAAGGCTCGCTCGAGGCAATGATGCTCGACATGAAGCGCACCTTCGACGACATCGTCGTAGCGCACACCGAACCATCCAAGGCGCAGGCGATCCTCGACAACCCTTTTTACCAGGCACTCTCGTCGTCTTTCGCCGGCACCCAGGAATACATGGCGATGGAAAAGCTGGGGCAGCTCAAAGCCAGTGGAGAGTACGACCTGATCGTGGTCGACACCCCGCCGACGCGCTCGGCGCTCGACTTCCTTGACGCCCCCGAGCGTCTCACTACCTTCCTGGACGGCCGGATGGTGCGCGTCCTGCTCGCCCCCGCCAAGGCCGGTGGCAAGGCCTATTTCAAGGTCGTGGGAGCCGGCTTCAACCTGTTCACGTCCATCATCAGCCGCATCCTCGGGGCCGGTCTGCTGCAAGACGTGTCGCAGTTCATCGGGGCGCTCGAGACGATGTTCGGCGGCTTCCGCGAGCGAGCCCAGTCCACCTACGACCTGCTCAAGGCCGAGGGCACCGCGTTCGTCGTGGTGGCCGCGCCCGAGCGGGATGCGCTGCGCGAGGCGTCGTACTTCGTCGAGCGGCTCGCTTCGGAGCAGATGCCGCTGGCTGGGCTCGTCGTCAACCGGGTGCACCGCTCCGCCGCCGACACACTGACCGCCGCGGCCGCACTGGACGCCGCCGGGCAGCTCGAGCACGATCCGCTGACCGCCGGTGTGCTGCGGCTGCACGCCGAGCGGGTCACCCTGTCGAGCCGTGAGCGACGGCTCCAGGAGCGCTTCACCCGGGCCCACCCCGGGGTCGCCGTCGTCGAGGTGGCCGCCCAGCCGGGCGATGTGCACGATCTCGACGGCCTGCGGGCGGTCGGCCATGACCTCGCCTCCGGCCACCCGGCCGCCGTGCCGGCCTGAGCTGCGTCCCGGCGGGCCAACGGCGGCTTGTGCTGGTTTGGGCCGCGGACCGCCCAGCGAGTCCCGGCCCGATCCAGCCCAACCGGCAGGCAGTACGACGCGCAGCGGCCGGGAGACAGCGACGCTAGGAGGCGACGCTGGACCGTTCGTGCTGGGCACGAGCCTGCTCAAGCAGGTCGCGCCACGAGCTGACATCGGGCCGGCGACGCAACAGGGCCCGCCTCTCGCGCTCGGTCATCCCGCCCCAGACCCCGAACTCCACGCCGTTGTCCAGCGCATCCGAGAGACATTCGGTGCGGACCGGGCAACCCATGCAGACGGCTTTGGCCCGGTTCTGGGCGGCTCCGGTGACGAACAGCTCATCGGGATCCACCGACCCGCACACCGCATGGGTCGTCCAGTCCTGCTGGAGGGAAAGCGCCGTCATGAGGAGGGTCCTTGGCTGAGAGGAAGCGCAGCGTGCTCGTCCGCGTACGCAACGGTAGGAACTCGGCGCTCGGA
>JAYUMN010000404.1:0-3090 GCA_043762595.1 Frankiales bacterium | reverse complement strand
CGGCTGACCGACTCCGGGGCGAGTCTCGGCGCGCCGAGTACCGAGGCCGGCTCGATCACCCGGTCACCGGACTCGGTCGCCGGGATCGCCGCGCGGGTGCTGAAGAGTGTCGTCAACATCTCGGTGACGACCAGCACCGGCGGCGGGACGGGTTCCGGCGTCGTGCTGCGTTCGGACGGCTACATCCTGACCAACAACCACGTGGTGGCGCCGGGCGCCGACGGTGGCACGATCACCGTGTCGTTCAACGGCGCCGATGAAAGTGAGCGGCCCGCCTCGATCGTCGGCCGCGACCCCGAGACGGACCTGGCGGTCATCAAGGTGTCGGGCGGCAGGCCGCTCGTGCCGGCCACCCTCGGCAGCTCGACGAACCTGGTGGTGGGGGATCCGGTCGTGGCGATCGGCTCACCACTGGGCCTCGCCGGCACCGTGACCTCGGGGATCATCAGTGCCCTCAACCGCCGGGTCAACGTGCCCAGCGAGGACGGCAGCGGCCCGGCCACCCCGCTGATCAACGCCATCCAGACCGACGCGGCGATCAACCCGGGCAACTCCGGCGGCGCGCTCGTGGACGGCCGCGGTCGGCTGATCGGGATCAACTCGGCGATCGCGACGCTCGGCGGCGGCAGTGCCGGCAGCGGCACGCAGAGCGGCAGCATCGGGGTCGGGTTCGCGATCCCGGTCGACGAGGCCCGGTCGATCGCCGAGCAGCTGATCCGCACCGGCAAGGCCACCCATCCGGCCATCGGGGTGAGCGCCACGACAGTCGGCGCCGACGGCAACGGCCAGCGCGGCGCCCAGCTGGCCCAGGTGCTGCCCGGCGGGGCGGCCCAGCAGGCCGGCCTGCAGGTCAAGGACATCATCACCAAGCTGGATGGCCAGACCGTGCAGAGCGTTGATCAGCTGATCGTCACGTTGCGGGGCTTCAAGGTCGGCGACAGCATCACCGTGACCTACCTCCGCGGTAGCGACACCCGCACCGCCAAGCTGGTCCTCCAGGACAAGAAGGCGGGCTGAGCCGGCCGCCCCGTCGTACGCTGGAATCGACGAGGAGGCAGGCGTGCTGTTTGGGTTGGGTTGGCCGGAGGCGGGGGTGCTGATGGTGCTCGGGCTGTTCATCTTCGGGCCGGACCGGCTCCCGGGCATAGCCGCGGACGCCGGCAAGAACCTGCGCAAGCTCCGGGTGTACCTCAAGGGGATGACCGACGACCTCAAGAACGAGCTGGGCCCTGAGGTCGGCGATCTGGACCTGCGCTCGCTGCATCCTCGGGAGTTCGTCCGCAAGCACCTGCTGGAGGACGAGCTCGATCCGGTGCTCGCCGCCGGTCCGGTCCGGTCGGCCCCGCTGGCGCCGGGCGAGCCGGTGCCCTGGGACCCCGACACGACCTGAGCCGCGCCGGGCTACCGGCTGGCGGGGGCCAGGCCGAGGGACCTGCCGGCGAGCCCGCGCGGCTTGCCGGTCAGGGTGTCCGAGATGAGCCGCAGCTCCTTGGCTGCGGCGCTGTCCGGTTCGGACAGCACCAGCGGCGTGCCGTTGTCGCCGCCCTCCCGCAGCCGCAGGTCGATCGGGATCTGGCCCAGCAGGGGCACCTCGGCGCCGAGCAGCCGGGACAGCGACGTGGCGACCGCCGGACCACCGCCGGAGCCGAAGACCTCGATCCGGTCGCCGCAGTGCGGACACGGCAGGAAGCTCATGTTCTCGACCACACCGGCGATCCGCTGGTGGGTCTGCAGTGCGATCGAGCCGGCCCGTTCGGCGACCTCCTGCGCGGCCAGCTGAGGGGTCGTCACGACTAGGATCTCGGCGCTGGGCACGAGTTGGGCGACTGAGATGGCGACGTCGCCGGTGCCCGGCGGCAGGTCCATCAGCAGATAGTCCAGGTCGCCCCAGTAGACGTCGGCGAGGAACTGCTGCAGCGCGCGGTGCAGCATCGGCCCGCGCCAGACGACCGGCGTGTTGTCCTTGGTAAACATGCCGATCGAGATGACCTTCACGCCGTGCGCCGACGGCGGCATGATCATCGACTCGACCTGGGTGGGTCGGTGCTCGACACCCAGCATCCGGGGCACCGAGAAGCCGTAGATGTCGGCGTCGAGCACCCCTACCCGCAGGCCCTTCGCAGCCATCGAGACCGCCAGGTTGACCGTCACCGAGCTCTTGCCGACGCCGCCCTTGCCCGAGGCCACCGCGAACACCCGGGTCAGCGAGCCCGGCAGCGCGAACGGGATGTCGCGGGTCGGGTTGTCACCGCGCAGCAGCGTCTGCAGGGCCTGTCGCTGCTTGGTGCTCATCACGTCGAGCTCGACCCGCACGCTGGTCACGCCCGGCAGGACGCCGACCGCCGCGGTGACCCGCTCGGTCAGGGTGTCCTTCATCGGGCAGCCGCTGACGGTGAGGAAGATCGCCACCCGGGCGGTGCCGTCGGGGTCCACCACCGCCGACTTCACCATGCCGATCTCGGTGATGGGGCGCCGGATCTCCGGGTCCTCGACCGTCGCCAGGGCCGCTGTGAGCTGCTCGGATGTGGGCAGTGGTGTCGTCATCATGTCCTCGATCGGGGCCCGCTGGTGGGCCCTTCTCAGGTTACGTGCGCACGCGACCGGCCGCGCCCCGGCGTACGACGGGGCGGTGCCTCCAGGTGCGGTCAGCCGAGCGCGGCAATCGCCTCGGCGGTGGCCAGGGTGTGCAAGGCGTTGTCGCGGTGCAGGTTCTCGACCATCCGGCCGTCGACCACGACAACGCCTCGGCCGTCGGCCTCGGCGGCCGTGAACGCCTCGACGACGGCCCGGGCCCGGTCGATCTCATCGGCCGACGGCGCCCACACCCGGTTGGCCACCTCGACCTGGCTTGGGTGGATGAGCGTCTTGCCGTCGAAGCCGAACTCCCTGCCCTGCGCGCATTCGGCCGCGAAGCCGGTCAGGTCCTTGACGTCGTTGTAGACCCCGTCCAGGACCACCTTGCCGGCCTCCCGCCCGGCCAGCAGCACGGTCGCCAGGTGCGGCAACAGCGGCGCGCGGCCGGGGACGAGCGTGGCCCGGAGCTCTTTCGCGAGATCGTTGGTGCCCAGGACGAGGGCGGTGACCTGCGGG
>JAYUMN010000403.1:0-7115 GCA_043762595.1 Frankiales bacterium | reverse complement strand
TCGGCGCAGACGGCTCCGTAGCCCCCGCCCAGGTCAGCGCAGCAGGAGGGGGACCACGACGCCGGTGAGCGGGCTGACCGCGACAGCCAGGGCGAGGGTGAGGACCGCCAACGACTGGCGGTGGGGGAGCGGGTCCGGCGGCGCGAGCAGCCGGCGGGAGCGCAGCAGCACGTCCTGTCCGGCGGCGCCGATGGCCCCCGCCGGCGCGGCGCCGCTGCCGAGCTTGGCCAACGCCCGGGCGAGCAGCTGCCGGTCATGCCGCTGCGCCGCCCGGTCATCGGCCAGCAGCTCCACGAGCAGGGCGACCTCGGCCCGGGCAGTCCGCACGGCGGCCAGTCTTGGAAACGTCGCTCCCAGGGCGACGAACGGCAGCACGACCAGGTCGTGCCGCTGGTCCAGATGCGCCTGTTCATGGGCCAGGACGGCCTGCACCTCGGCGTAGGACAGCCGCGACAGCACCCCGCGGCTGAGCACCAGGCGGGGCCGCAACCCGGGCAGGCAGTAGGCCAGCGGCACGTCGTGGTCGACGACGGCGGCGCCGCGTAGGAGCAGGTGCCGGTCCGACACCAGGTCGACGAGCAGCCGGTTGCGCCGGCGGGCCGAGACGGTACGCAGTGTCGAGCTGCCGAGCACCCCGAGCAGCCGGCCGAGCACCAGCAGCCCACCGGCGCCGGCGAGCCACGAGGCCAGCGGGACGTGCCCGGAGCCGAGGCGGGACGCCGCCAAGGCGTGGGTGGCGCCGAGCGGGGCGAGGGCGACCGTGAAGATCAGCTCCAGGCACAGCAGCCCACCGGCGAGCCCGGTGGCCTGCCACAGCAGCAGACCCAGCACCGGCGCCCGTGCTGGCCAGCCCGCAGCTGCGACCCGGCCGGGCAACAGCAGGACGAGCCCCAGCAGCAGGGCGAGCACCGCGGCTGCGGCCAGCATGGCTCAGCCCAGGCCGTCGAGGGCGCGCCGCAGGGCTTCGGCCTCAGCCGGGCTGACCGAGCGGGCGAAGTGCTGCAGCGCGGCTTCCCGGTCGTCGGCCTGGCCGAGGGCCTGCTGGAGCAGCACCGCGACGTGGTCCTCGCGGGACCCGACCGCGGTGTAGGTGTGCGCGCGGGCCCCGCTGTCGCGGGCCAGCAAACCCTTCTTCTCAAGGCGGGTGAGCACCGTCAGCACGGTGGTGTAGGCCAGCGCACGGTCGGCGAGTGCTTCGGCGACCTGCCGTGCGGTGACCGGCCCGGGCATCAGCCAGACCGCCTGCATGGTGGCGCGTTCGAGGTCGCCGAGCCGGGTCATGACGTGCATACTACCGGGCGTAGAACTTCTACCGGACGTAGGAGATGGGAGCGGTCCGTGCCCGATCTGTTGGGGACAGCACAGCCGCCCGGCGCCCAGGCCTGGCGCTGGGACTGGCAGCAGGCGGCCCGCTGCCGCGGCTGTGACGACCTGTTCTTTCATCCGACCGGCGAGCGCGAGCCGGCCCGGAGCCTGCGCGAGGCCGCCGCCACGGCGCTGTGCCGGGCCTGCCCGGTGCGCCGGGAATGCGCCGAGCACGCCCTCACGATGCAGGAGCCGTACGGCGTGTGGGGCGGCCTCACCGAGACCGACCGGGCTGAGCAGTTGTTCGGCCCCCGACCGGTCCGCAAACGCTGACGGCGGGCCCCCGGTCGTCCGCCGTGCTTGGGTAGGGCTTGCCGCACCTCACCTTCCTGGAGGACCCCCATGGCCATCGCGACCGTCAACCCCGCCACCGGCGAGACGCTCAAGACCTTCGAGGCGTTAACCGACGCCGAGCTCATCGATCGTCTGGAGCGGGCGCAGACGGCCTACCGCAGCTACCGGCTGACGTCCTACGCCGAGCGGGCCGGCTGGCTGCGGGCGACCGCGGACCTGCTCGACGCCGAGGTCGACGCGATCGCCACCTTGATGACCACCGAGATGGGCAAGACGCTCGCGTCGGCCAAGGCCGAGGTGGCCAAATGCGCCGCAGGCTGTCGCTACTACGCCGAGCACGGCGAGCGGCTGCTCGCCGATGAGCCGGTCGAAGGCGCCGCGGTCAAGGCCAAGCGGGCCTACGCGCGCTACCAGCCGATCGGCCCGGTGTTGGCGGTCATGCCGTGGAACTTCCCGCTATGGCAGGCGATGCGCTTCGCGGCGCCGGCGCTGATGGCGGGCAACGTCGGGTTGCTCAAGCACGCAAGCAACGTGCCGCAGACCGCGATGCTGATGCAGGAGTTGTTCCAGCGGGGCGGCTTTCCGGCCGATGTCTTTCAGACCTTGCTGATCGGTAGCGGGCAGGTCGAGGCGGTGCTGCGCGACCCGCGGGTCGTGGCTGCGACGCTGACCGGCAGCGGGCCGGCCGGCAGCGCGGTGGCCGCGATCGCCGGGGATGAGGTCAAACACACCGTGCTCGAGCTCGGCGGTAGCGACCCCTTCGTCGTGATGCCGTCGGCCGACCTGCAACGGGCCGCCGAAGTGGCCACCACCGCGCGCTGCCAGAACAACGGCCAGAGCTGCATCGCCGCCAAGCGCTTCATCGTGCACGCCGATGTCGCCGAGGAGTTCGAGCGGCGCTTCGCCGAGCAGCTCGGCGGGCTGCGCGTCGGCGACCCGATGCGTGCCGACACCGACCTCGGACCGCTCGCCACCGAGCAGGGCCGGGCCGACGTCGAGGAGCTTGTCGCGGACGCCGTCGCGAAGGGGGCCACGCTCGTTGTCGGCGGTGTCCGGCCGGCCGGTCCGGGCTGGTTCTACCCGGCCACCCTGCTTACCGGGTTGACCCGAGAGATGCGGGTATGGGGCGAGGAGGTCTTCGGGCCGGTGGCGCTGCTGCACCGGGTCGCGAATCTCGACGAGGCGATCGAGCTGGCCAACGACACCGAGTTCGGCCTGGGCAGCAACATCTGGACCGACGACGAGGCCGAGCAGGACCGGTTCATCCGCGACGTCGAGGCCGGCGCCGTCTTCGTCAACGGGATGACCGCCTCCTACCCCGAGTTGCCGTTCGGCGGCGTGAAGACCTCTGGCTATGGGCGTGAGTTGTCGGCCCACGGCATCCGTGAGTTCTGCAACGTCAAAGCCGTCTGGGTTGGTGCTGACTCCAACAGCTAGTCAGCTGGAATGGTGATGGTTACCATTTGCGCATGGTCATCGCATTAGCCTTGAGCACGTTCCTGTCAACCGGGCTGGGTGGGCTGTTCGCGCTGCACAACCGCGACCGGCTGCACCTGATCCTTGGCTTCACTGCCGGTGTGTTGCTTGGTGTCGTCGCCTTCGACGTGCTGCCCGAGGTTGTCGACCTCGCCAAGACGACCGGCACTGACTTCAAGGTGCCGATGATCGCCTTGGTGGCAGGATTTCTGCTCTTTCACGTGATCGAGAAGTCGGTGCTGATCCACAGTGCGCACGAAGGGGAGTACGCCGGCCACAACCATCCGACGGTCGGCGTCGCGTCGGCGATCGCGCTCGCGGGCCACAGTTTGGCCGACGGCATCGCGATCGGGCTGGCCTTCCAGGTCAACAACGGCGTCGGGGTCGCCGTGGCCATTGCGGTGATCGGCCACGACTTCGCTGACGGTCTCAACACCGTGGCGCTCATGCTCACCCACGGCAACAGTCGGCGACGGACCCTGCTGCTGCTCCTGCTGGACTGCGTTGCACCGGTCGTGGGCGCCGCCATGACGCTGCTGTTCACGGTGCCCGACAGCGGGCTGCTGCTCTACCTCGGCGCGTTCGCCGGCTTCCTGCTCTACATCGGTGCGAGCGACATTTTACCCGAGGCGCATGCCGACCATTCCTCACGGGCAACGCTCGCGATGACCGTCGCCGGCGCCGGTCTCATGTACGTCGTGATCGGTGCGATCGGGTGACCAGGGTCCAGCGGGCGGTCCTGTCCGCCCTGGACGGGCAGCCAGCATTCCTGTCGGCCCAGGACCTGCACGCCCGGCTGCGTGGCACCGGGGAGTCGGTCGGCCTGACCAGCGTCTACCGGGCGGTCCAGGCCCTCCGCGACGCCGGCGCGGTCGACGAGGCGCGTAGCCCGTCCGGGGAGACGGGCTACCGGGTCTGCGCCACAGCCGGGCACCACCACCATCTGTCGTGCGTGTCGTGCGGCGCCACCGTCGAGGTCGAGGCGCCGGGCGCGGAGGCCTGGGTGACAGCCGTCGCCAAGCGGCACGGCTACCGGATCGAGGGGCACACGCTGGAGGTCACCGGGACCTGCCGGAGCTGCCGCGCGGCGGTAGCGTCGCCAGGGTGACGACACCCCGCCTACGCCCGCTGCTCGACGACCTGGCCGGCTACAAGCCGGGCCGTCGCCCGGCCGCCGGCCAGGTGCTCGCGCGGCTCGCCAGCAACGAGACGCCGTTCCCACCGCTGCCGTCGGTGATCGAGGCCGTCGCCAAGGCGCTCGCGGAGGGCAACCGCTACCCCGACCCGATGTCGACGCGGCTGGTGCAAGCCATCGCCGACAAGCACCAGCTGGACCCCTCGCACGTCGCGGTCGGCTGCGGATCGGTCGCCCTCGTCCAGGAGTTGATCCAGATCGCATGCGACGCAGGCGATGAGGTCCTTTACGGCTGGCGCTCCTTCGAGGCTTACCCGACCTTCGTCACGGTCGCGGGAGCCGTCGAGATCCGGGTGCCGCTGCGCGAATTCGAGTTGGACCTGACGGCGATGGCCGCCGCCGTGACCGATCGCACCCGGCTGGTCCTGCTGTGTACGCCCAACAACCCGACCGGGCCGGCGTTGTCCGCGACGGGCGTACGTGCGTTCCTCGACGCCGTCCCTACCGACGTGCTGGTCGTCCTCGACGAGGCCTACGCCGAGTTCGTCCGTGATCCGCTGGCCGTCGACGGCACCAAACTGCTGTCGACGTACGCCAACGTCGTGGTGCTCCGGACCTTTTCCAAAGCCTACGGATTGGCTGGCCTACGGGTCGGCTATGCCCTCGCCGGGTCGGCCCAGGTGGCCGGCGCGCTCCGGCAGGTGCAGGTGCCGTTCGCCGTGTCGATCGCCGCCCAAGCCGCTGCCCTTGCCTCCCTGGACGCCGAAGACGAGCTGCTGGCGCGCGTCGAGCAGGTCGTGGCCGAGCGCGAGCCGTTGCGAGTGGCGCTTCGCGAGCTGGGCCACGACGTCCCGGTGTCGCAGGGCAACTTTGTCTGGCTGCCCGCCGGCGACGACAGCGACCGGCTCGCCGCAGTGTTCGAGGACCACGGTGTCCTTGTTCGATGCTTCAGTGGCGATGGCCTGCGGGTCACCGTCACGACGGCGACGGACAGTGCCCGGGTCGTTGCAGCGGTGCAGGCCGCGCTGCAAGCGACCCGGTGAAGCGCATCGGCGGGCTCAGTCCGTCAGCTCTTGCATGACTGAGAACGTCGCGCCCCAGGCGTCCCGGAACACCGCGAACCGGCCGAACGCCGTGTCCGTCGCGGCCATCACGACGGTGCCACCACTGCGCTGGACCGCGGTGACCGCGTCGTCTGCCGAGTCGATCGAGAAGCACACCGTCCAGCCGTTGTGGGATCCGGGCCGCAGGCCGCCCAGGCCGCCCACCGGCCGGTTGTTGAGAGCGAACGTCGCGTAGCCACCCATCCCGTCGACATCGTCGAAGTGGAACCCGAAGACGGCTCCGTAGAACGCCTTCGCCGCCGTCGGGTTGTCCACGGCGGCGTCGTTCCACACCAGCGAGCCGGGTTCGTTGTAGATGTTCATGCCGGTGTGCACGCCGGCCTGCCACAGCCCGAAGGTGTTGCCCTCCGGATCGAGCGCGATAGCCATCCGCCCGAGCGGGCCGACGTCCATCGGCGCCGTGACCACCGTCCCGCCGGCCTTGGTGATCTGGCCGACGCTGGCGTCCGCGTCCTCGGTCGCGAAGTACGTCGTCCAACCGGCCGCTTGGGCCGGGTCCAGCTGTGGCAGCATCCCGGCGGCTGCGCGGTCCTTGCGCAGGCAGCTCAGGTAGCCGCCGAACTCCGGGGCGCCGCCGGCGAAGCTCCAGCTGAGCAGGTTGCCGTAAAAGTCCTGTGCGGCCCCGAGGTCTGTGGCGCTGTAGTCGACCCAGCACGGCGTGCCGGCCGGCCAGGCGGTGTCTCGAGTGGGCATGGCTCCTCCTTCGGTGGCGCGGGATGTCAGGTCCAGGGCTGGACGACGAGGCGGACCGGGTTGCCCTGCTTTTCGGCGAGCCGGCGGACGCCATCGACGATGTCCTCGAGTGGGAGCAGCCCGCTGACCGAACGGGACAGGTCGAAACGGCCGGCCGCCACCAGGTCGACAAGCTCGTCGAGGTGATGCTTGCGGTAGCCGAGGTGGCCGAGCAGTGAGTGCGACATCAGGCCAAAGAAGGCACCGGGGCCGAGCTCGATTGGTTCGAGCGAAAGGCCCACCATGAGCAGTCGGCCGCCCCGCCCCAGGCAGGCATCGCCTTGGGCGAGCACCGCGTTGGCCCCGACCAGGTCGACGGCCAGGTCCAGCCCGTTGCCGCCGGTCAGCCGCAGGATCTCGGCCGGGATGTCCTGGCTCGTCGGGTCGAGGGCGACATCGGCGCCGGCCACCAGGGCCCGCTTGCGTGCGCTCGCCAGCGGGTCGATGGCCACGATCGTGGCCGCGCCCACCAGCCGGGCGATCTGCACGGCGTGCACGCCGAGCCCGCCGATCCCCCAGAGTCCGACCGACTCGCCGGCCCTGAGTTGGCCGCGCTCGATCAGCCCGGCGTACGGCGTCGCGACGGCGTCCGCCAGGACGGCCGCTTGCTCGAGCGGGATCTGGTCCGGGACCGTGGTCATCACCAGGGCGGGCACGACAACGAACTGCGCCCAGGCGCCGTCGTAGTTGAAGCCCATGATCTCAAAGGCCTGACAGCTGTCCGGCTGGCCGCGCCGGCACCTGTTGCAGGCCAGGCAGGGACGGCCGCCGCCGAGCACGACGCGCTGACCAGGCTGCCAGCCGAGAACGTCGGGGCCCAGCCGGTGGATGATGCCGGCTGCCTCATGACCGGGCGTCACGACGGGCAGTGGGCCGGGCAGGGACCCGTCGATCAGGTGTACGTCGGACAGGCAGATGCCGCAAGCCTCGACCCGGACTAAGACCTCGCCGCGACCAGGTTCGGGCACCGGGACCGTCTCGACTGTGAG
>JAYUMN010000402.1:0-4197 GCA_043762595.1 Frankiales bacterium | reverse complement strand
ATCTCGGGCGCGGCCAGCTCGACCACCCCGGACCCCGTGTCGAGCAACAACTCAGCCGCCGCCAGCACCAGCGTCATCGACTTCTCGGCCGACCTGGCGGTCACTAAGACCGGCCCGGCGGGCGCCGATGCCGGCACCGACGTCAGCTACCACGTGCTGGTCGCCAACCATGGGCCGGACACCGCCACCAACGTCCAGACGACCGACGTTGTACCGGCCGGGATGAGCTTCGTTAACTTCAGCTACGACCCTGGCGTCGCGCCGACCGGCTGCAACCTCGGCGCCACCGTCAGCTGCTCGATCCCGACCATGGCCAAGGGCGCCGTGCTGGGCTTCACACTGGTCCTCCACGTCAGCGCCACCACGCCCGACGGGACCGTCATCACCAACACCGCCAGCGCGACCCGGGACCAGGCCGACCCGACCCTCGCCGACGACTCGGCCAGCGTCAGCACCACCGTTCATAACCGAGTCGTGGTGCTGGCCGCTGGAGTAAGCTCCGTCGAAGGAGGGCTCTTCAGCGGTTCCGTCGCGCTGGTGTCGGGTGGCATCGGGCGGCCGATTACGACCATCGATTGGGGTGACGGCAGCCCGGTCGAGGCGGGCTCGTTGGTGCCCAACCCGGCCGGCGGCTATTTCGTCACGGGCACCCACGCCTACTCCGAGGAGGGCTCTTTCGTCATCCACGTGTCGGCCACCGACGGCCAGACCTCGTCGAGCGCGGACTCACCCGCCGCGGTGGCGGATGCGCCGCTGATTGCGACCGGCGGCAGCCTTGTCTCAGTCGAGGGCTCGACCTTCGCCGGCGTGGTGGCGACGTTCACCGACGCCGACCCGAACGGTACGGTGAGCGACTACTCGACGACCATCAATTGGGGCGACGGCACAACCACCCCAGGCACGGTCACCGCGTCAACGGGCGGCTTCCAGGTCAGCGGCAGCCACGCCTACGCCGAAGAAGGTCTCTTCAGGGTCGCAGTCGCGACCAACGACGCCGGCGGCTCGGCGGCCACCGCGGCAGCTACCGCGTCCGTGGCCGATGCCGCCATCCACGCCCACGGCCTAACGCTCGGCGCCACGCGGTCGACAATGTTCAACGGAATCGTCGTCACCTTCTTCGACGATGACGCCGGCGGCATGATCGGCGACTACTCAGTACTTGTCAACTGGGGTGACGGGACATCCTCCGGCGCGATCGTGAGCGCCGCCGCCGGCGGTGGGTTTGCGGGCAGCGCCCAGCACACCTTCGGCGAGGGGCGCTTCAACATCGTCAGCACGATCACCGACGCGGGCGGGGCGACAGCATCTGCCACGACCACAATCACGGTCGATCTGACCCCGCCCACGACCACGGCAACCGTGACCGGCACGCTCGGCACCAACGGCTGGTGGAAGTCCGGCAGCCCGACGCTGCTGACCCTCGCCGCAGCCGACGACCTGAGCGGCGTTGCCGCAACCTACTTCCGCCAGGACGGCGGTGCGGCGATCCTCTACAGCGGCTCCATCAGGCTCGCCGACGGAGTCCACACTGTCCAGTACTGGTCGATCGACGGCGTCGGCAATTTAGAGGCCGTGAATACGATCGTGGTCAAGGTCGACCATGGCCTGCCCGCGGTGATCATCCACGGGGTAGCCGACGGTCACCGGTACATGCTTGGCGCGGTGCCGACGCCGACCTTCACCGCAAGCGATCCGGGGTCGAGCATTGCGAGCTCGTCGAGCACACTAACACCGCCAGGAACAGCCAGCGGTGTCGGTGTCTACACCTTCAGCGCGACCGCCACCGACGTGGCCGGCAACGCGACGACGGTAACCATCCACTACACCGTGAACTACGTCTTCGCCTTCATCTCCCCGCTGCCACCCGATCCCTCGGTTGGCATCGGCCGGACGCTGGCGGTGCGGATCCAGCTCTCAGACATCAATGGCAACCCGGTGGCCAATGGTGTCGCTCGTCTTCTGGTTGACGGGGCGGCCGCGACGCCTTCCGGCACTTTCAACACCGGCAACCTCTTCCGCTACCAGCCGCGATCGCAGCAATACCTCTACCGGTTGAGCACGACCGGCCTAGCGCCCGGCCAGCACCTCCTGACGGTGGTGCTCGACGACGGGACGATGCGCGAAGAGAGCTTCTCGATCGGAGCATCCGCCCCGTTCCGGCTCACGGCGTTGCCGACCTCGATCCTGGTCGGACAATCGGTTGCGGTCTCCGGCGTCCACTACGCGCCCCGGACTACGGTCACGATCCGGTTCAACGGTCTCGTCGTCGGGCACGCGACAGCGGGTGCCGCGGGCACTTTCACGATCTCGGTGACGATCCCATCGACGGCGCCGCTGGGCAACGGCTCCTTGGTGGCGGCCGGCGTGGCGGTCGGCGGCGCCGCCCAGCTTGAGTCGAGGCTTGTCCAGCTGACGGGCTGACCTCTTGAAGGTCTTCCCCGCGCCCATCCCCTCCGACGAGGGAGCGGGCACGGTAACCGCTCCCCGCCGAGGAGGATAGGAAACTGCGGTTCATACGTTGGGCGAGTAGCTCACGACGGTGACGGGGATGTCCGGGTTCGCGATCGTGGAGGATCCGCCGATGTGGTTGACGACGTGGAGGATTCCGCCCTTTCCATGGGTCTTGTCGAGGAAGAGCGAGAGGAGGTCGTGAAGGCTTCCCGCCGGCAGGCCGCTCGGAACCGCGAAGGCGTTGGCCGCAAAGATGTCGACCCCGTGGTTGAAGAAGCCGTAGTCCCTTCCGCGATCCAGCTCGACCGGCCTCGTCAGCCCATCCGCAGCACCACCTTGCTGTTCAACCAGAGCAGGCAATTTCGGACCGTAACCTATGGCTCTAAGCACCCGGTGGCGTCGCTACTTCTCGGGGAGAGGACAGATTAGGTGTCCACGAAACGGGGGCAAGGTTAGCTGCAGCAAAGTCAGGCCTGTCCGGTGCCGATCTGGGCAGGCTGAGGTTTCAACTCTTGTTTGATGCCGCTGCAGGCATGCTGGTGTTGCTCGTGGTGACTGCCCTATCGGTGTACAAACCGCGGGGCCAGACTCGGTACGGGCGGCGCAAGCAGCGAGAGCGGGGCGTCCTCGCACGACAGCGCGCGCTATCGCGCGATCATCTGGTGGCATCTCAGCCCTAAGGCGGATACCTCCCTGCCCTCGGTCGAAGGTGGGGTAAACGAATCCCGGTGGGGTTTAAACCCACCGGGACAGTAGGAGGAGTTGGCTTAGACTGTCGCGACCGGCTTGAAAACAGGAGCCTTGGTGGTCGGCCGGCGGCGGAAGGCACCGGACGCCAGGTATCCGAACCGGCCCAGGGCCGCGGTGATCTTGCGATCGAAGCCGAGATGCATTCCGGATGAGCTGAGCAGCAGGCCCGCGAACACGAGCACATAGATGACCGCCGCGCCAATGTCGGTCGATCCCGACTTGTAGGGGCCGCCGAATCCTTCGGCCGTCGACCAGATGAGGATCGACAGTATCGAGCCGGAGACGGCGGTGACGTTGGTGAAGACCCCAAATATGAGGGCAAGGGCGATAAGGGCTTCGCCGACCGCAACCGAGTACGCGATCGCCGTGGGATCCACGCCGATAGCGTTGATCCAGAAGCCGATCCAGTGGTGAACAAGGAGCGGCTGGTTCGTCTGAGCACCGGCCAGGTAGTCGCTGAACCCGCTAATGAAACCGGGCTGCCACTTGAACCAGGCATCCACTCCCCAAATCAGTCCGAACACGATTCGGAGAACACCGATGCCCCTGAGCCGCCAAGGGGCAAACAGGAAATCCTCGCCGTTTTGCTGGGGTGCAGTTGCCATCTCTGATCTCCTTCATGGCTTTTGTGCTGGTGGACCAGGTCTAAACCTGGATATGGGGATCATCTTTGGCTAGTGCGGGAACGTGAAATAGGGTCCTTAGTCCCTCTCACCACAGGCCGAATACCCCCAGCTGGTAGGGGGCGATTCAAATCACGGACCGGTCTGGTTAGCCGGGCGTACGTCAGCTGGGGCTCAGCCGCGCAGAAACCGGTCGACGGCTTCTGACAGCTCGCGAACCTTCTGGGTCGAGTCGCCCGGATTGGATCGCTTCCGCAACGCAGTGTTGTGTGTGCGCGCGGAGCAGCAGCAGGCCAACCTGTTCGAGTTCCGCCCGCGCCGCGTTGACCTGGGTCAGGACGTCGATGCAGTAGCGGTCCTAGGCGAGCATGCG
>JAYUMN010000401.1:0-8691 GCA_043762595.1 Frankiales bacterium | reverse complement strand
CGGGCTCTCCGCGCGAGCATAGAAATGGCAACCCATGGCGGTCGTCAGCATGCGCCAGCTCCTGGAGAGCGGCGCCCACTTCGGGCACCAGACAAAGCGCTGGAACCCCAAAATGAAGCGCTTCATCTTCACCGAGCGCAACGGCATTTACATCATCGACCTTCAGCAGACGCTGGGCTACATCGACCGTGCCTACGACTTTGTCAAACAGACCGTGGCGCACGGCGGCACGATCATGTTCATCGGGACCAAGCGCCAGGCGCAGGAGTCGATCGCTGAGCAGGCCAGCCGGGTGGGCATGCCGTATGTCACCGAGCGCTGGCTCGGCGGGATGCTCACCAACTTCCAGACCGTCTTCAAGCGGCTGCAGCGGCTCAAGGAGCTCGAGCTCATCGAGGTCACCGGTGGGGCCACCGTCCTGACGAAGAAGGAGGCGCTGGTGCTCTCGCGCGAGCGCATCAAGCTTCAGCGCACCCTCGGTGGCATCCGGGAGATGACCCGCACCCCAAGCGCGGTCTGGATCGTCGACACCAACAAGGAACATCTCGCCGTTAGCGAGGCGCGCAAGCTCAACATTCCGGTCGTGGCGATCCTCGACACCAACTGCGACCCAGACGTCGTCGACTACAAGATCCCCGGCAATGACGACGCGATCCGCTCGATCGCGGTGATGACCCGGGTCATCGCCGACGCCGTCGCAGAAGGTTTGATGGCGCGGGCCGGTGCCAACGCGGCCGCCGGCGCCGAGGGCGACAAGCCGTCGTTCGACAACGCCCCCGCAGGTCAGCTGGCCAGCGACGAGCCGCTGCCGGAGTGGGAGAAGGAGCTGCTCACCGGCGGCGCCACTCAGGTTGCCGGCGTCGACACCTCGGCCGTGGAAGGCGCCGGATCTGCCGAGGCCCCCGCCGCCGTGGCTGCAGCACCCGAGGCTGCAGGACCGGCTGCCGAGGCGCCCGCGGCGGTCCCTGCCGAGACCCCCGCTCCGTAGTCCTGCCGCACCGGTCCGGGGCCGACGGGGATACCCGTCCGGCCCCGGCCCGCTGCCCAGACCCGTGTACCCGAACCGTTTCCGAGACGAGAGAGATCATGGCTTCCATCACTGCCGCGGACATCAAAAAGCTTCGCGTGTCGACCGGCGCCGGCATGACCGATTGTAAGAACGCCCTGGTCGAGGCCGATGGTGACTACGACAAGGCGGTCGAGTTCCTGCGTATCAAGGGGTTGAAAGGCGTGGCCAAGCGGGAGGGTCGTGCGGCCAGCAACGGCCTGGTCGCCGCGGTGCTCGACGGCTCCAGTAAGGGCACCCTGCTGGAACTCAACTGCGAGACCGACTTCGTCGCCAAAGGCGCGAAATTCCAAGAGCTCGCGGCCCAGGTTGTCCAGGCCGCACAGGGTGCGAACGACCCCGCCGAGGTCACCGTCGACGGCAAGCCGTTGAAGGAGGTGCTCGACGACGCCGGCTCGCTGCTCGGCGAGAAGATCGAGGCCCGCCGGGTGGCCACCTTCGAGGGGGCTTATGTGGGGTTGTACCTGCACAAGACCAACCCCGACCTGCCACCGCAGCTCGGTGTGCTCATCGAGCTGTCCGGCGCAAATGCCGAGATCGCCAAGGACGTCGCCCAGCACATCGCCGCCTTCGCGCCACAGTTCGTGACTCGCGACGAGGTCGACCCGTCGGTGGTCGCCAAGGAGCGCGAGATCGCCGAGGCGACTGCCAAGGAGGAGGGCAAGCCTGCTGCCGCCCTGCCCAAGATCGTCGAGGGGCGGGTCAACGGCTTTTACAAGGACGCGGTCCTGGTCGAGCAGGCCTTCGCCAAGGACAGCAAGAAGACCGTCGGCAAGGTCCTCGAGGAGGCCGGCGTCAGCGTCCTGCGATTCGCCCGATTTAAGGTGGGCCAGGCCTAGCAGTAGGTTCGCCTGCACCACCAGCCCGTACGACGAGGAGGCCGCCACCCGATGAGCACCGACCGGGAGGCGGCCTCGTCGTCGTCGTATAGCAGGGTGGTGCTCAAGCTCTCCGGTGAGGCGTTCGCGGGCGGTGGTGGGATGGGCGTCGAACCGGCCACGGTGCAGCGCATCGCCCGGCAGATCGCCGAGGTCGTCCGCGGTGGCGTGCAGGTGGCGGTCGTGGTCGGCGGCGGCAACTATTTCCGGGGTGCCGAGCTCACTCAGAAGGGCCTGGACCGCAACCGGTCGGACTACATGGGCATGCTCGGCACGGTCATCAACTGCTTGGCGCTGCAGGATTTCCTGGAAAAGCAGGGTATCGAGACACGGGTGCAGACAGCCATCGCGATGGGGCAGGTTGCCGAGCCCTACGTACCGCGGCGGGCTGTGCGGCACCTCGAGAAGGGCCGGGTCGTGATCTTCGGTGCCGGGCTCGGCGTGCCGTTCTTCTCCACCGATACCTGTGCGGCGCAGCGGGCCCTCGAGACCGGGGCGCAGTGCGTGCTGATGGCCAAGCAGGTCGACGGGGTCTACGACGACGACCCGCGCAGCAATCCCGACGCGGTGAAGTTCGACGCCTTGTCCTACGGCGAGGTGCTCGAACGCCGGCTCAAGGTCGCCGACGCCACCGCGATCAGCCTGTGCATGGACAACGGCATGCCCATCGTGGTGTTCGACCTGCTCCGTGAGGGCAACATTGCGCGCGCGGTGGCTGGTGAAAAGATCGGCACCCTGATCAGCGCTTCGGAAGGTGCGACCAGATGATCGACGACACGCTCCTCGACGCCGAGGAGCGCATGGACAAGGCGGTCACCGTCGCCAAGGAGGACTTCTCGGGCATCCGCACCGGGCGGGCCACCCCGGCGATGTTCAACAAGATTGTGATCGAGTACTACGGGGCGGTGACGCCGGTCAACCAGCTGGCCTCGCTCAGCGTGCCCGAGCCACGGATGGCGGTCATCTCGCCATACGACAAGGGCAGTCTCGGGCTGATCGAGCGGGCGATCCGCGACTCCGACCTCGGCGTCAACCCGACCAATGACGGCAACATCATCCGGATCGTCTTCCCGCAGCTCACCGAGGAGCGCCGCCGGGAGTTCATCAAGGTCGCCCGGACCAAGGCCGAGGACGCCAAGATTTCGATCCGAAACATCCGCCGCAAGGCCAAGGATGACCTGGATCGCCTCGTCAAGGACGGCGAGACCGGTGAGGACGACGTCGCCCGGGCCGAGAAGGAGCTCGAGCGGACCACCGCGAGCTACATCACCAGCGTGGACGAGTTGCTCCGGCACAAGGAAGCCGAGCTGCTGGAGGTCTGATGACCGTCCTGGACTCACCCGACAACCCCGTCCCCGCGACGCCCACGATGAGCCGCGCCGGCCGCAATCTGCCGGTCGCGATCGCCGTCGGTGTTGGGCTCGGCGCGCTCATCACGGCGCCGCTGTTCTCGCCGTACCGCTGGCTGTTCATCGTCGTGTTGGTTGGCGCCATGGTGGTCGGCACCCGTGAGGTCGTGCACGCGCTGCGTGTTCTTGGGGTCGCGCCGCCGTTGATGCCGCTGGTCGTCGGGGGGGCCACGATGATCGTGTTGGCCTACCGCGAGGGCTCCGCGGAGCTGTTCATCTCGCTTGCCTTCACCGTGCTGGCATGCCTGGTGTGGCGGCTCGTCGAGCCGGCTGCTGGCTACCTGCGCGACGTGTCGTCGGCGACCTTCACTGCAGCCTACGTCCCCTTCCTGCTCGGCTTTGTCGCGCTGCTGACCGTTCCACCGGATGGCCCACGGCGGGTCACGGCGTATATCGCGACGGTCGTCTGCAGCGACGTCGGGGGCTACGCCGCTGGCGTGTTGTTCGGCAAACACCCGATGGCGCCGTCGGTCTCGCCGAAGAAGTCCTGGGAGGGCTTCGGTGGCTCGCTGGCCGCGTGCGCCGTGGCCGGGGCGATCTTCTTCGCCACGTTGTTCCACACCTCGGCGCTGCTCGGCGCGCTCTACGGTCTGGCGATCGTGGTGACCGCCACCCTCGGCGACCTCGGCGAGTCGATGATCAAGCGGGACATCGGCGTCAAGGACATGGGCAAGCTGCTGCCCGGCCACGGCGGCCTGATGGACCGGCTCGACTCGCTGCTGCCGACCGCCCCGATCGCCTGGCTGCTGCTGTCCGCCTTCGTGCCGCTGCCGTAGGAGCGCCGGCGATCCGCGCCACCTTGCGCACCAGGTGCACGCCGCGGGCCCCCTCCCGCTGCGCAAAGATCATCTGACCGGTCGATTCGTGATCTTTGTGCTGGGGGCGTGCTGCTGGCCGCTCTGCCGCGCACAAAGATCAACAAGGGTGCTGGTCCGGTAGATCCAGCCCGACCCTGGGCCGGCACAAGCGCGACCCCGGCCCAGGACCGTCGTACTCCGTGATGCTGGCGATCGTCATCACCCGTCCCGTCCCGTCCCGTCCCGTCCCGTCCCGTCCCGTCCCGTCCCGTCCCGTCCCGTCCCGTCCCGTCTCATGTCGTGACGCTGGGGCCAAACAGGCCGACTGGGATCCTGACACGAGGGAGGGCCAGGAATTGGGGCCCTCGTACGCCGGGGAAGGCGTCGGGCCGGGCTGCCGGGCTGGGCGGGCTGCCGGGCTGCCGGGCTGTCGGGCCGGGCGGGCTGTCGGGCTGGGCGGGCTGTCGGGCCGGGCTGTCGGGCCGGGCGGGCTGCCCGGGCTGCCCGGGCCCGACCCGCGCTACCCGGCTCGCCCTGCTGCCCGGGCCCGACCCCGCGCACACCCAACCTGCCGACCCGGCGCGCACGCCGGCCAACCCACGCCACCTGCCGGCCGCGCGCGTATCGCGTCCCGACGTACCCTGGTTGCATTGTGCTCCCGCTCCCGCTCGTCTTCGACGCACCCAAGCGGGGCATGCCGCCGCAACACCTCGCCGACCTCGACGCGGCCGGCCGGCGGGCCGTCCTGGTGGCCGCCGGCGAGCAGGGCTTCCGGGCCGAGCAACTCACCCGGCACTACTTCGCTGGCCATGCGCCGGAGCAGATGTCCGATCTGCCGGCCGCCCTGCGGGCCAAGCTGCCCGAGTTGCTGCCGACCTTGTTCACGACCGTGCGCGAGGTCGACTGCGACGGTGGGGCCACCAGGAAGACCCTGTGGCGGGCGCACGACGGCACGCTGGTCGAGTCGGTGGTCATGCGATACCCCGCACGGACGACCGTCTGCGTGAGCAGCCAGGCCGGCTGCGGGATGGCCTGCCCCTTTTGCGCGACCGGCCAGGCGGGGCTGACCCGCAACCTGTCGACCGCCGAGATCGTCGACCAGGTCGTGTCTGCCCAACGTTTCGAGGCAGCGGCCGGTGGCCGCGTCAGCAACGTCGTGTTCATGGGCATGGGCGAGCCGCTGGCGAACTACCACCGGGTGGTGGCTGCGGTCCGTCGCATCGTCGATCCCGCTCCGGGCGGCCTCGGCTTGAGTCAACGCAATGTGGTGGTCAGCACGGTTGGCCTCGTGCCGGCGATCCGGAAGTTCACCGAGGAGGGCCTGCAGGTGACCCTCGCGCTGTCGTTGCACGCCCCCGACGACGAGCTGCGCAACACCCTCGTTCCGGTCAACACCCGCTGGCCGGTGCGGGAGGTGCTGGAGGCCGCTTTCGGCTACGTACGCCGCACTGGCCGCCGGCTGTCGATCGAGTACGCCATGATCCGGGACGTCAACGACCAGCCGTGGCGCGCCGACCTGCTCGCCAAGCGGCTCGCCGGCAAGCTCGTGCATGTCAACCTCATCCCGCTCAACCCCACCCCCGGCTCGGCGTGGGATGCGAGCCCCAAGCCGGTCGAGCAGGAGTTCGTCCGCCGCCTTCGGGCCGCAGGCGTCAACACCACCGTGCGGGACACCCGCGGCCGCGAGATCGCCGGCGCCTGCGGCCAGCTCGCCGCCCTGGGCTAGCAACGTCGGGCTGGCAGCTTCGGGCTAGCGGACCTTGGCGACGTCGTACGTCGTGATGACCGGCGCGCCGGCCACGTGGTCGCCGATCGCGGCGAACAGGGCGGCCACGTGCGGGGTCTTCATGTGGGCGTCGAGGTCGTCCTGGCTGTCCCAGGTCTCGATCGAGGCGTAGCTGTCGGGGTCCTCGACGTCGGTCCAGAAGGCGTAGCTCTGGCAGCCCGGGTCGGTGCGGCTGGCGGCGGCGCAGGTGGCGAGCGCTGCCTGCAACTGCTCGCGCGAGCCGGGCTTGCCAGGGACGGTGGCGATGACGACGAGCACGGGCTCTCCCAGGGTCGAGGATGTCGGAGGCTCTTCCTACACTGGAAGGCGTGACCCGCGACATCGTGCTGTTGGGATCGACCGGTTCCGTGGGCACCCAGGCCCTTGACGTGGTGCGGCGCAATCCTGACCGGTTCCGGGTGGTCGGACTCGCCGCGGGCGGCGACCGGGTCGAGCTACTGGCCCGCCAGGCGCTCGAGTTCGGTGTCGAGGTTGTTGCTGTCGCGAAAGCCACCGTTGCGCAGGACCTTCAGCTGGCCTTCTACGCCGAGGCGCAGGCCCGCGGGTTCAGTGCCGGCGGGTTCGCGCTCCCCAAGATCCTCGCCGGCCCGGACGCCGCGACCGAGGTGGCGGCCTGGCCGTGCGACACGGTGCTCAATGCGATGACCGGCTCGGTCGGGCTGGCGCCGACCCTGGCCGCCCTGCAGGCCGGCCGCACCCTGGCGCTGGCCAACAAGGAGAGCTTGGTCGCCGGCGGGCCGCTCGTCACGCCGTACATCGACCAGATCGTGCCCGTCGACAGCGAGCACAGCGCCCTCGCCCAGTGCCTGCGTGGCGGCGCGAGGCACGAGGTGGCCCGGCTCGTGCTGACCGCCAGCGGCGGACCGTTCCGCGGCCGCGCCGACCTCTCGGGGATCACCCCGGAGCAAGCGCTCGCCCACCCCACCTGGGAGATGGGCCCAGTGGTCACGATCAACAGCGCGACGCTGATCAACAAGGGGCTGGAGCTGATCGAGGCGCACCTGCTGTTCGGCGTGGCCTACGACGCGATCGACGTCGTCGTCCACCCGCAGTCGCTGGTGCACTCGATGGTGAGCTTCGTCGACGGCTCGACGATCGCGCAGCTCAGCCCGCCCGACATGCGGCTTCCGATCGCGCTCGGGCTGTCCTGGCCGGACCGGGTACCGCAAGCGAGCCCGGTGATGGACTGGTCGGTCCCGACCGCGATGGAGTTCCTGCCGCTCGACGAGCAGGTGTTCACCGCCGTTGCACTCGCCCGGCGGGCCGGCGGCCAGGGCGGCACCGCACCGGCCACGCTCAACGCGGCAAATGAGGTCTGCGTCGCGGCCTTTCTTGCCGGCCGGCTGGACTTCGCGGCGATCGTCGACACCGTCGCGCAGGTTGTCGACGAGCACGGGCTCAGGGAACGCCCGACACTGGTCGAGGTGTTGGAGTCAGAGACGTGGGCGCGCGCCCGCGCCACCGAGCTCACCAGAGAGGCCAGCCCGTGACCGCCGTCGGCGTTGTCGCATTCGTCGTCGCCCTGCTCATTTCGGTCATGCTGCACGAAGCCGGGCACTTCTTCACCGCCCGGCACTACGGCATGAAGGCCACCCAGTTCTTCGTCGGCTTCGGCCCGACCCTGTTCTCGCGCCGTCGCGGTGAGACCGAATACGGCATCAAGGCCATCCCGGCCGGGGGCTTCGTCAAGATCGTCGGGATGACGCCGCTTGAGAAGCTCGAGCCCGGCGATGAGCGCCGCGCCTTCTTCCGCCAGCCGGCCGGTCGCCGAACCGTCGTTCTGGCTGCCGGCTCGACCGTGCACTTCCTGATCGCGGTTGCGCTCGTCGCAGGGGTGTCGTTCGCCATCGGCACGGTCGACACCAAGGCGCCGGTGCTGACCGCGCCGCTCGCCTGCGTGCAGAGGAGCATCACCAGCGCCGACCAGGCCGCAGGCGCGACCGGGAAGGCCGCTGGTCAGTGCCCGACCGGCACGATCCCGGGGATCGCCGCAGCGGCCGGCCTCCAGGTCGGTGACCGGGTCGTGCGGGCCGGCGGGCGCACCGTTACGACGTACCGTCAATTCACCGAGGTCGTCCGCGCCTCTGCGGGCAAGCCCCTCGACGTCGTCGTACGCCGGGACGGTCGGGACCGTACGGTCTCGTTGACCCCAGCGCTGGTGACCCGACCCGACCTGGCCAAGCCGACCACGAGCGTCCAGGTCGGCGCGATCGGGATCGGCCAGGACCCGTTCGTACTCAAGCGCCTCGGCCCGGTCGCGGCGGTCAAGCAGACCGGCGCGACGCTCGGGCTGATCGTCAGCGGCACCTACGACACGCTGACCAAGAAGCTCGGCACGATCGGCGGTATCTACGGCAAGCATCGCGACCCGACCGGGGTCGTCGGGGTCGTCGGGGCGGCCCGGGTCAGCGGTGAGATCATCAACGCACCGGTCCCGCTCGCGGTGCGGGTGGCCGACTTCCTGCTGCTGATGGCCGGGCTCAACCTGTTCGTCGGGGTGTTCAACCTGCTGCCGCTGCTGCCCCTGGACGGCGGCCACATCGCGGTGTTGGCCTTTGAACAGGCCCGTGACAAGCTCCGCCGGGCCCGCGGCTACGTCGGCGACTTGCAGCGGGTCGACCTTAACAAGCTCACCCCGGTCACCCTCGCGGTGGTGGCGTTGTTCATCGGCTTCACCTTTTTCGTGCTCGGCGCGGACATCGTCAACCCGATCAAGCTGGGCGGCTAGCTCCCGATGACACAGGCGATCTCACTC
>JAYUMN010000400.1:0-4522 GCA_043762595.1 Frankiales bacterium | reverse complement strand
CAACGCCGCAGCCAGCTCGTCGGCCTCGCCCATACGCCCGAGCAGGACCCGTTGCCGGACGGCTGTCTCGATGTAGTCCGCTGTGTATTGGTCAGACATCTCCGAGGCGAAGAACCCCGGCGCAAGAGCGTTGACGCGGATGCCCTTGCGGCCGCCCCACTGCTGCGCGAGGTCCCGCGTGAGGCCCAGCAGGCCCGCCTTGCTCGCAGCGTACGCCGCCTGCGGCAGACCAGCCGTCGTGATGCCGAGCACGCTGCTGACGTTGACGATGCTGCTGCCGGGAAGCATCACCCGACCGCACGCCTGCGCCATCCAATAGCAGCCGTTGAGATTGATGTCGATCACCGACTCGAACTGCTCGACCGTCTCGCGCGTCGCCGGGACGGCCGTACCGACACCGGCGTTGTTCACAAGGATGTCGACCCGCCCGAACTCGGCCATCGCGGCATCGACCAAGGCTTGGCAGTCCGGCTGGCGGGCGACGTCGGTCTGGACCACAAGCGCCTGGCGGCCCGAACTCCGGACCAGCTGGGCGGTCTCAGCCAGCCGCTCGGCGCGCCGGGCACCGAGTGCGACGTCGGCGCCAACCTCGGCGAGCGAGCGCGCGAACGCGACCCCCAACCCCGAAGACGCGCCGGTGACGATGGCGACCTTCCCGGTGAGTGCGAAACGGTCGAGCAGGCTCATGGGTTCCTCCTGGTGTCGCCGCGCAGGATCGGTCCGTTGCGCGGTCACCTGACCAGCCTGCCGCATACCCGGTCCAGCCACCAGAAGCCATGCGCCGCGTGGCATCGCAGCTGACGTGGGTCTCGACGCTGGCCCTCGGCAGCCGCGCGGGGCGGGACGGCCCCTGGGCCGGTGCCGACCTGGGGCTGATCGGCTTCGGTCATCGGGTCTTTCCAGCCGGCGATCGCTTCCAGGCCGAGGCATCAGCAGCGCTTCGGGTGATCGTGGTCACCGGTCGCACCCATGCCAACTGGGTGGCCTGCGTGCTGGTGCTGGTCGGTGTCAGTGTCGGCGTGCCCGTGCTCGTCGCGGTGGTCGACTTGCAAGGTGGTGTGGTCGATGTCAAAGCTCGCGGAGAGCATCGCCTCCAGGTCCTGCCGACTCCCGTGGCAATCGGAGGCCGGGTTGACCAGGACATGCGCGGACAGTGCCGGGAACCCGCTCGTGACCTCCCACACGTGCAGCTCGTGGACGCCGACCACCCCTGGGGTGGCAAGAATTGCCAGCTCCACCCGGGTCGGGTCGAGCCCGCGCGGTGCGGCCTCCAGGAACACCCGGCCGGACTCCCGCACCAGCCCGATGCCGGCCTTGAGCATGAGGACTGCGACGAGCAGCGTTGCGATCGGGTCCGCGCGCTGGTAGCCGGTCGCCAGGATGACCCCGGCGGCGACCGCTGTGCCAGCGAATGCGTACAGGTCAGTCAGGATGTGTTGGAACGAGCCCTCGACGTTCATGCTCTGGCGGTTGGCGTGACTGAGGACGTACGCGGCGGTCAGGTTGACGGCGATCCCGACCAGCGCCGTACCGAGCACGAGGCCGCCGCGAACGGTCGGTGGGTCGAGCAGTCGTCGAACGCCTTCGACTGTGATCACGACAGCAAGCAGGAGCAGCGTCAGGCCGTTGGCCTGGGCAGACAGAATTTCGACCCGTCGGAGGCCGTAGGTGAAGGCGCCTTTTGCGGGCCGGGCTGCCAGACGCATCGCGATGAGCGCCACGCCGATCGCGGCAGCGTCAGTGAGCATATGTCCGGCATCAGCGATCAGCGCGAGGGAGTGCGCGAGAAGGCCGACGACGACCTCGACACCCATGAAACCCACGATCAGGGCCAGGGCGATGCTCAGCAGCCTGCGATCCGCGTCCCTGCTGACGCCGTGACGGTGCCCGGCAGGTGGCCCGCCGTGCTCATCCTGGCGTCGGCCTGCGCCGTGACCCGGTTGGTCGCCGTGGGCGCTCACGTGCGCTCGGGGTGGATGGCGTCGGTGTGCCCGACGTGCGTCAGTGCAAGGTCGAGCAGGACCCGGACGTGGGCATCCGCCAGGTTGTAGAAGGTCATCCGTCCAGACCTCCGGGCGCGTACGACGCGGTGCGCCCGCAGCAGCCGCAGGGCGTGGCTGACGGCGCTCTCGGACTGGCCTGACGCTGCCGCGAGGTCGCAGACGCACATCTCCCCCTCGATGAGCGCGAGCAGGAGCCGCAGCCGCCCCGGGTCGGCGAGGAGGCCGAAAACATCTGCGAGATCGACGACGTCCTGTTCGGACGGCATGGCAGCGCGGACCGCGGCGACCTTGTCGGCATCGACGACGCGGACCGAGCAGGCGTCGATCTCCATCACGGATCCACCTGGGACGTCTGATCGACTCTTCATACGTGCGAGCTTACCGGCGTTTGACCCCGCTCGGATTTGAGCCAAGGTATTGGCTTCGTTCGCCACGCGGGAGGGATCAATTGGCCTCGGCCGAACAGGTGACGCCGAGTTCCACGAGCAGGGTGCGCACGCGCGCGTCGATCTCATCGACGATGCGGCGGACGGTCGCGAGCTCTTGTCCCTTCGGGTCGTCCAAGCTCCAGTCCTCGTAGCGCGTGCCGGGGAACACCGGGCAGGTCTCGCCACAACCCATGGTGATGACCAGGTCAGCGGCCTGCACACCGTCGTAGGTGAGGAGTTTCGGCTTTTCCCCGTGGGTGCTCAAGCCGCGTTCGTGCAGGACCTGCACGACAACCGGATTCAGACTGCTGCTCGGCTCAGAGCCGGCCGAGCGGACCTCGACAGCGCCATGCCCGTAGTGCTCGGTGAGGACTTTCGCGGCCAGGCTCCGGCCGCCGTTGTGGACGCAGGCGAACAGAATGATCACTGGCTCGGTCATGGCTGGCGATCTCTTGTGCAGCTGATCCGCCGGCCACATCGGCGCGACGGCTCGGGCGGAGGCATGAGGTCCGGCTCACAGGACGCACGCCGTACGGCGGGATTGTCCGGCTCGGCTGGCTCGTGCCGGCAGCCAGGCAGGTCGGGGTTGCTCATGGCGCCCGGTCCAGGGCGCCCGTGTCGAGGTGGGTGAGATCGTTGGCAACCTGCGCGGCGTTCGGGTAGAGCACGGCAACAGCCGCGACAGCCAGCGCCCCACCGAGCACTTGCATGAGGACGAACATCGGGACCGAGGACGGGGCGATACCGGCGAAGGTGTCGGACAGCATCCGGCCGACGCTGATGGCCGGGTTGGCGAACGACGTGCTGCTGGTGAACCAGTAGGCGGCGGTGATGTAGCCGCCGACGGCGTACGCCACATGACCGGCGCGACCAGCGCGGACGACGCCGAAGATGACTACGAGCAGACCGAACGTCGCGACGACCTCGCCGAGCCACAGCGCCCCGGTGCTCCGTCGGTGGTGGCTGACGTTGACGGCCCCGAGTCCGAACATCAGATTCGCGAGCATCACCCCCAGGCAGCAGCCCATCACCTGGGCTGCCACGAAGACCGCGGCGGCCCTGGTGGTGATGGCGCCAAAAGCCCGTTCAGCGAGGGTGACAACCGGGTTGAACGCCGCGCTCACCGGGCCCAGAGCAAGGATCAGCGCGACGAGGACCGCGCCGGTGATCAGCGCGTTCTCCAGCAGTTCTAGGCCGGTGTCCAGTGGACTCAGGCGTTGCGCTGCGATACCCGAACCGACGACGGTTGCGGCGAGCAGCGAGCAGCCGAGGAGCTCCGCGAACGCCTTGCGGGTCAGCTCGGACAGCTTCGGGCCGGTGCGGATCAGCAGCCGGGATTGGGCCGTCACGGGCACTGGCGCTTGCGGGCGCCGGCGGCGCGGGCCTGCTCAGCGAGAGCGTCCAGGGCCTGACCCAGTGCGTCGAGCGGCTCGGGCAGCAAGCGGTAATAGGTGAACCGGCCGGCGGGCTCGGCCTCGACGATCCCGGCCTCGCGTAGCGCCCGCAGGTGATTGCTGATGTTGGACTGGGTCGCCCCGGTCGCGTCGACGAGATGGCAGGTGCAGAGTTGCTCGACCGCGAGCAGCGCGACGATCTGCGCGCGCATCGGGTCAGCGAGCAGCCGTAGGACAGGCTGATCGAGCTCGAGCGCGAGGGCGGAGGCGGTCACTGGGGTCTCCTGGTCGGGGTGCTACATCATGTCACAGTGATGTCAGCATGCACTGATGCGTCTGCGGCTGCCGCCAGCGGCCGGGCGAGCTTGACGGGTCACGTCCTCGTGGGCCTGGTGAAACGGTCCGGCGGGCAGAGCGCGCCGACACCACACCCTCCGACGGCGGGTGGGGTGTGGATCTGGGGCTGCAGGTCAGCCATGGAGCCGCCTCGGAGAATCGAACTCCGGACAACCTCATTACGAGTGAGGTGCTCTACCGACTGAGCTAAGGCGGCGTGCTGCGGACCGGAGTCTAGGACACGCCCTCGTCGTGAGCCCTTCTCGGCGCACAAACGCTTGCCTTGGGGCAGGCACACCGCGTGCCGGACGCCGACAGTCGGACGACGACGGCGTCGCTGGGCACGTGGTGGGCGACCACC
>JAYUMN010000399.1:0-12523 GCA_043762595.1 Frankiales bacterium | reverse complement strand
TGAAACCAAAGAGAAGATCATCGGCGGGAACATCGCCCGGTTGTATGGCATCGACACGACCGCCAAGCTCGCGCAGCTCAAGGGTGATGCCCTGGATCTGCGTCGGGACCAGCGGATCGCGCAGATCCCCGTGCAGACCGCCGGCGCGGACGCTCAGGTCGACGCAGGCGTCGCCGCCCGATGAGCTCGCCGGGCACCCCCCCGGCGAGTGCCGGGGACGACGCGCCGCCGCCACCCCAGTGGCTCACGTCGGAGGATCCGCAGGTCGTGTGGAAGGGCGCCATGGGCAGCTTGGACGCAGCCCTGCAGGGGCTCAGTGCCGGCGGCGACGCAGCGAAGGCTGCCGTTGTCGTGCCACAGGTGGCTGCGGCTTCCGCCGGGTTTGCGTTCCTTGACCGGGAAGGGTTTGCTGCAGTCGCCGGTGTCATCATGGCGCCGCTCGCCGAGGTCAGCTACGCCCTGCTGCGCGCGGTTGTTGAAGGAAGCGAGCAGGACATCGAGGCAGCGACACTCGGCGTCTGTTGTGCCCTCGACGTCGACCTTGCCGACCTCAAGGGCTGAGCACATTGCCCGCCCGTCTGCCGGTTCCCGGTGGGCGGGCGTGGTCGTGCCCGGACGCGACGTCGGCCGGGGCCGGGCGGAACCGGCCAGGAACCTCCCCGATCGCGGCGGGTCGGCTCCTGACCGGGGTTCCGGGCCGGTCGTGGACCGACAGCGCGTGACGGGCCGGCTCGATGCCTCGCCCGGGTCAGGCAGCTGCGAGCCTGCCAGCAGGATGCATCCGGCGCCCTGGCGGCTTTCGCACCATGTGGAACGCCGGCTGCGCCGCCGCGCGGGAGTGCCCGGCATGGTCGCCGCGGGAGTGCCGGGCACGGTCGGCGCGTGACTGCAACGATCGGGCAGGTGCCCACCCAGACGCCCGTCGCCCTGCTGCGAGCCAAGGGACGGCTGCGGGGCGGCTTGCCGCTGCTCGGCCCCGCGTTCGTGGCCGCGATCGCCTATGTCGACCCGGGCAACTTCGCTACCAACTTCTCGGCCGGTGCGACGTACGGCTATCTGCTGCTCTGGGTGATCGTCGTCGCCAATGCAATGGCGATGCTTGTGCAGACCCTGTCGGCCAAGACGGGCCTGGCCACCGGGTCCAACCTCGCCGAGCTGTGCCGGGAGCACTTCCCGCGACGGGTCACCCTCGGCCTGTGGGTGCAGGCCGAGCTGGTGGCCATGGCCACCGACTTGGCCGAGGTCACCGGCGGCGCGATCGCGCTGCAGCTGCTGTTCGGTCTGCCGCTGGTCGTCGGGGGGGTGCTGACCGGGGTCGTGGCCTTCGGCCTGCTGGGGTTGCAGCGGCGTGGCTACCGCCGCTTCGAGCTCGTGATCGGCGGGCTGTTCGCGGTCATCTTGCTGGGCTTCCTGGTTGACCTGCTCCGTGTACACATCGATCCCGGGCCCGCCGCGGCGGGCCTCGTGCCGAGCTTCAAAGGTGCCGGCAGCGTCCTGCTCGCCACCGGCATCCTCGGCGCCACCGTCATGCCGCACGCGATCTACCTGCATTCGGCGCTCACCCAGGAGCGGGTCCCGGCCGCGGACGTCGTTGAGCGGCAGCATCTGCTGCTTCATCAGCGCATCGACATCACCGTCGCGATGGGCCTGGCCGGGCTCGTCAACATCGCGATGCTCGTCGTCGCGGCGGCGCTGTTTGCTGGGACCGGGCTCACCGACACGAACAACCTGCAGGCGATCCACGCCGGTCTCGCCCGGGAGCTCGACTCCGGTGCGGCCCTGGCCTTCGCCGTGGCGCTGCTGGCGTCGGGCTTCGCCTCCGCTGGCGTCGGCACGCTGTCCGGTCAGGTGGTCATGCAGGGCTTCGTGCGCCGATCGATCCCGCTGCTCCTGCGCCGGGCTGTGACGCTTGCCCCGGCGTTGATCGTCCTCGCGATCGGGGTCGACCCCACCCAGGCCCTGGTGCTCTCGCAGGTCGTGTTGTCGTTCGGGCTGCCCTTCGCCCTCGTGCCGCTGGTGCTGCTGACCCGGCGGGTCGACGTCATGCACGAGCTGGTGAATCGGCGCAGTACGACGGTCGCTGCCTCGGCCATGGTGGCGGTCATCGTGGCGCTGAACGCACTCCTGACCGTGCAGACCTTCAGCTGACCTACTGCTGGGATCCGGCCGAGCCTGCCCCCAGGTCCGGCCGATCTTGACGGCTTGGTCGGCGACACGCTGATCGCGGCGACCAGATCGTCAAGATCGGCGCGAGAAGGGGCGGGCGCGGGATCGAGGTGGCGCGACGCGCACGGTTGACGGGACAAAGCGGGCGGACCTAGCGTCCGGCAGTGACCGACGTCATAGCCGGCTCAGCAACGTGAGGAGCGGCATGCCCAGCACCCAGTCACCGAGGCGCCCGTTGCGTCCGGTCGCATTCCTGGCCGCACTCCCGTTGCTTGCGCCCGGGGTCACGGGCGTGGCGGCCGCGCAGGCCAGGAGCCGTCCGATCGCGGTCCCTACCGGGACGGCAGCCGGGGCGCCGGGTGCGCTCTCGCACTTCGACCTGGCCCGCAAGGACTGCGTGGGCACGGCCCGCACGACTACCTCGAAGGTGTGGTTCACCGTCGCGAACGGCGTGCTGTCCGACGTCTACGAGCCGACGATCGACACCACCAACGTCGAGACAATGCAGTTCGTCGTCACCGACGGGCGCACATTCACTGACCTGCAGACCCGCGACGCGTCGTACACCGTGGCGGCCGACCGGACCGGCATGGTCTGCACTGTCACGACGACGGCCCGCAGCGGTGCTTGGCGGCTCGTCACGACCTACCTGACCGACCCGGCACGGGACACGGTCCTGGTCGGCGCCCGGTTGCGTGGGCTCACCATCCCGACTGAGCGGCTGCACCTCTACACCCGGCTGGATCCCACCGTCGGTGGCCACGGCGGCGGGGGACCGGACAACGCGGGCGCCGACAGTGCCACCGTCGACGCATCGACCGGTGCGCTCGTCGCCAGCGACCCGACGACGGTCACCGCCGCGACGCACCGTGACTACGCGGTGCCCACCTCGCTCGCGCTGCGGGCCGATCGGCCGTTCCGGTCCAGCAGCAACGGTTATGTCGGTACGCCGAGCGACGGCCTGGCCCAGCTCGACGCCGCACGCCGGCTCAGCGATCCGCGGGCCGACGCCCCCGGCGGCAACGTCGTCGGCACCGCCGAGCTCGCGCTCGACGACGGCAAGGCCACCCTCGCGCTCGGCTTCGGCCGCACTGCGAGCCAAGCCGTCGCGACCGCCGGCGCGTCGCTGTCGCGCGAGCTGGGCACGGTGCGGCGTGACTACGAGCGGGGCTGGCGTGCCTACGATGATGGCCTGCGCAAGCCACCCTCGGCGTTGCCGGGCCAGTCCGCCGAGCGGGTCGCGCGGTTGCGCGCGGCCTACTACCTCAGCGTCAACGTCGTGAAGGCCAGCGAGGACAAAACGTTCCCCGGCGCGGTCGTGGCGGGGCTCGCTTCCCCCTGGGGTCAGGCGGTCTCAGCCGGCACGTTGCAGGGCGGCAAGGCGCCGTACTTCGGGTCCTATCGCGAGGTGTTCAGCCGAGACCTCTATGAGGCGTTCACCGCGCTGCTGACCGCCGGGGATCTCGGCACCGCGCGGGCCACGACCCGTTTTCTGCTCGAGCGCCAGCAGCTCGCCGACGGCCGACTGCCCCGCAACAGCCTGCTCAACGGCCAGGGCGCGCCGGACACCGGTGGTGACCAGCTCGACGAGACGGCCTACCCGATCCTGATGGCGCTGCAGTCCGGGCTCGGTGGTGACGTCGCGCTATACCGCGACCACGTGCGCAGGGCCGCGGACTTCGTGGTCGCGCACGGGCCGGCGTTCGGCTCCGAGCGGTGGGAGGAGCAAAGCGGCTACTCGCCGTCCACCATCGCCGCTGAGATCGCCGGTCTGGTCGCAGCCGGCCGGATTGCTGGCCAGCAGGGCGATCCGGATCGGGCGCAGCTCTACCTGGCCACCGCCGACCACTTCCAGCGTTCGATCAAGGGCTGGACGGTGACCACCTCTGGGCCGTACGCCGCGCGCTACTTCCTGCGGCTGTCCAAGACCGGCAACCCGAACGCCGGGACGTCGTACGGCCTGGGCAACGGCGGGCCCACCGCCGACGAGCGGACCGTCGTCGACGGCGGATTCCAAGAGCTGACTCGGCTCGGCATCCTGCCGGCGGGCGACCCCGACGTGCAGGCCAGCCTGCCGGTCCTGGACGCCACGCTGCAGCGGTCGACCCCCACCGGCCCGGGCTGGTACCGCTACGGCACTGCAACGCCCGGCAGCGAGGACGGCTACGGCGACTGCCACGTCGCCGACCCGACCGACTGCCCGGTCGAGGGTCAGCCGTGGCCGACGTCCAACACGGGTTCCGGTCACCTCTGGCCGGTCCTCGGCGGTGAGCGCGCCGAGCAGCAGCTGCAGACCGGTGATACCGCCCGAGCCGCGGCGCTGCTCGACACGATGGACCGCTCCGCCGCCGGGGTGGGCCTGGTCCCCGAGCAGGTCTGGGAGGACCCGGCCGTGCCCGCTTCGCCGTACGGCGCTGACCCGGCCACCGCCTCGATCGGTTTCACGCCGGGCAGCCCGGCCGGTTCGGCTGGTCCGCTGACCTGGGCACAGGCCCAACTGGCCCGGCTGACGCTCTCGCTCGGTGCGGGTCGTCCGGTCGAGCAGCCCGGCGCGGTGCGGGCGCGGTACGTCGACGGTCCGGCCCCCGGTCTGGCCCAGCTGGCCGTCAGTGCCCCCGCCGCGGGGGCAGCAGTGACGTCGGCGAGCACGCAGGTCACCGGTAGGACCGTCCCGGCCGGCCGGGTGGTTGTTGCCGCGACCAACACCGACAACGGCAAGCCCAGCGTGGTTGTTGCCGTCACCGCAGGCCCCGACGGCACCTTCGAGCTGGCTGTGCCGACGACGTTTGGGACGACGGTGCTCACCACCACCGTCACAGCAGGCCAGGCGACCGGCTACGACGAGCGCTCGGTCAGCTCTGACGTGATCACCGGCACCCAGCTGCTCGACGTGACCGACCCGGTCGGGGACGACCATGGACCGGGCACATTCCAATACCCGACCTCGGCCGACTTCAAGGCCGGTGCGTTCGACCTGACCCGATTCCAGGTGGTGCAGGACGGCGCCACCACCTACTTGCGGACCAAGCTTCGCGACCTGTCGCCGACGTTCGGCAACGCCCTCGGGGCGCAGCTGTTGACCGTGTTCGTGCACGAGCCCGGCAGTCCCGGCTCGACCCGCCCACTGGTCGCCTCCCGCAACTACTCCATCGCGGCCGGCGACGCTTGGGCCCGGGCGGTCCAGGTGCGGGGCTTCGACGAGACCCGTGTGTACGACGCCTCCGGGGCCCAGATCGGCACGGCTGCCGCGCAGGCCAGCCAGCTCACCGGGTTCATCACGGTGACGCTGCCGACCGCGCTGCTCGGCGGCACCCCCGGCAGCCGCTGGTCATTCACGGTGGTGCTGCACGGGCAGGATGGCTTCGGTCAGGATGGCGCGCGGACCTTCGCCGACACCGCCCAGCCCTTTCAGTTCGGTCGGTGCGCGGTCGCCGCCGACCCCGACCCGCGGTGCCGCGTACCGGTGTCGGAGTTGCCCAAGGCGATGGACGTGCTGGTGCCGGCCGGGGTCGCCCAGGCGCAGGTGCTCGACCCGACCGCGCCGGTGGTGCTGCGTGGGGTCGCGATCGGTTGAGCCTCAGGCAGTGTGGTGTACCGACTGCAGGGCAAACACCGGCGTCGGGATCGCCTCGTAGCGGGCCTTGAGCTGCAGCGCGAGGTAGAGCGAGTAATAGCGTGACTGGTGAAGGTTGCCGCCGTGGAACCACAGCGCCTCCTGCTGGGTGGGCTTCCACATGTTGCGCTGCTCACCCTCCCACGGGCCCGGGTCCTTCGTGGTGGCCGAGCCCAGCCCCCAGACCTTGCCGACCTTGTCGGCGACCTCGGGGGAGATGAGCTCGGTGAGCCAGCCGTTCATCGAGCCGTACCCGGTGGCGTAGACCACGACGTCGGCCTGGAGTTCGGTGCCGTCCTGGAGCACGACGGCGTGCTCGGTGAGCTCACGCACGGCGCCATTGACGAGGTGGACGCTGCCGTCGGCGACGAGTTCGGAGGCGCCCACGTCGATGTAGTAGCCGGAGCCGCGCCGCAGGTACTTCATGAACAGACCCGAGTCGTCGTCGCCGTAGTCGAGCTGGAAGCCGACCTTCTCGAGGCGGGCGTAGAAATCTGCGTCGCGTTCGCGGATCGCGTCGTACACCGGGATCTGGAATTGGTGCATGATCCGATACGGCAGCGAGGCAAAGATGGTGTCGGCTTTGTTGGTGGTGATCCCGGCGGCGAGCGCCCGCTCGGAATACAGGTCACCGAGCGCGAGATCCATCAGCGAATCGGACCGGACGATGTGCGTCGAGGAGCGCTGCACCATCGTGACGTCCGCGCCGGCCTCCCACAGCGCCGCGCAGATGTCGTGCGCGGAGTTGTTGGAGCCGATCACGACGGCCTTCTTGCCCGCGTAGGCGTCCGGGCCGGGATGCTGCGAGGAGTGGTGCTGGTCGCCCTGAAAGCGGTCCATGCCGGGAAAGCTCGGCAGGTTGGGCTTGCCGGAGACGCCCATGGCCATCACCAGTTGCTTCGGACGCAGGGTGATCTGCTCGCCGGCGCGGTCGACCTGCAGCTCCCACTCGCCGGTCGCCTCGTCGTACTGGGCGCTGCTGCACGTCGTCGAACCCCAGTAGTTGAGTTCCATGACGTGGGTGTACATCTCGAGCCAGTCACCGAGCTTGTCCTTGGGCGCGAAGACGGGCCACGTCGTCGGGAAATCCAGGTAGGGCAGGTGGTCGTACCAGACCGGGTCGTGCAGGCACAACGACTTGTAGCGCTTGCGCCAGTTATCGCCTGGGCGGGCGTGCTTGTCCACGATGATCGTCGGTACGCCGAGCTGACGCAGGCGCGCGCCGAGAGCGATCCCACCCTGGCCGCCGCCGACGATCACGATGTAGGGCTGGCGGGTGCGGCCGAGCTCGGCCGCTTCGTGCTCGCGAGCCTCCAACCAGGTGCGGCGCTCTTTGCTCGCCCCGTGGAGAGCCCCCCTGGGGCGGCGCACGCTGGTCGGCTCCTCGAAGCCCTTGAGCTCCTCCAAGGTGGTGAGCAGGGTCCAGGCCTGGGCGCCGGCCGGGCCGTCCTGCAGACGCAGGTGGCCGCGGCCCCGGCCGACGGCCGTCTCGAACTCAATCCAGGCCTGTGTCACGCCGTCGGCCTCGGTCGGCTCCTCGACCGTGGCGAAGCCCGTCGGGTTGGTGCTGTCGAGGGTCGTGCGCAGCAGGTCGGCCACCCCTTCGGGCCCCTCCACGGTGGTCAGGTTCCAGCTGAAGGCGACCAGGTCGCGCCAGAAGCTCTGGGTCAGGAACATCGACGCCGCGCGCTCAACATCGCGTGCGGTGAGGGCGTCCTGGAAGGCGGCGAGCCAGGCATCAACTCGTTCCGCGGCCGGGCTGGGGGCGGCAATCTGGTCGAGCGTCTGCGTCATGGCTGGCCTCCAAGATGGGACGGGCGACGACCCCAGACCCGGGCCGTCGCGACTTCGGTGCTGAGGCGCGCACGGCAAGGTGTGCTCCACCTCACAGTGAAGCAGCCCACGCGCCAGTGCGGCAGTTGAGGGGGTGGGCCGGGGCGCCGGGCCGTGAGTTCACCATCGCTTTCGCCGCGGTGCTGCTGCAGGCGGGCTGCCGGCCGGGATCCGCGCCGTCGTGACCGGGTGGGTCAAGCAGCCGTCGGCAATCTGCCGGGTCACCGGGAACTTGACTGCAAGAGCCGGTCGGTCGCCGACGACTCATTCGGCGGCTCGCTCGTCCGGCCCTGCGCCGACACCGGCGTGACCTTGGAAAGCCCGTCGTGCCCGAGGCGGTGTTCGGCCCGGTCCTGGCCACCGACCGCCTCCAGAGCAAGGACGATGCGTTCGAGCCGGCAAC
The DNA here is from genome assembly GCA_043762595.1 of Frankiales bacterium. Taxonomy (GTDB): domain Bacteria; phylum Actinomycetota; class Actinomycetes; order Mycobacteriales; family SCTD01; genus JAYSQK01. The sequence goes on along the minus strand of JAYUMN010000399.1, from coordinate 4,508 downwards.
GACTCGGGGTGCGGCCTGACGGCTCCGTGGGTGAACACCGGCACCTCGCGATCCTGCGCGCCGCCCTCGAACTGGAGGTCGCCGAACCGCTGGGCGCCGCCTGCCATGATGGTCTGGTCAGCATCGCCTAACGATCAACGGGCGGCACCGAAGTTCCACCGAAACCAAGACCGTCTCGTTCCAAGGCTTCCTGGCCGGTTGCCGATACCTCCGGCGCCGGGTGCTTGGGCCCGGTGAGCGACCCAGGGTGGGCGTGGGATCCAGGGTCGCGGCGCACCTTGAGCAGGCTCGCCACAGTAGTCACGGCGAGGACGATGACGATGACGGCCAGGCTGACGGTGGTGCTGATCTCCGGCACACCGTTGCTGAGTCCGTGCCCCCAGTGCAGGACGAGCTTGGCGCCGATAAACGCCAGGATAAGCGAGAGGCCCGTCGAAAGGTAGACGAGCCGATCGAGGAGTCCCTTGACGAGAAAGAACAGTGCCCGCAGGCCAAGCAGAGCAAAGGCGTTCGCGGCGAACACGATGTAGGGCTCATCGGTGACGCCGAAGATCGCCGGGATCGAGTCGAGGGCGAACAGCAGGTCACTGCTGCCGATCGCGAGCAGCACGATGAACAACGGAGTCACCGCCCGCCGCCCGTTGAGGCGGGTGAGCATCCGGCCGCGGTCGTATTCGTCGGTGACCGGAAGGACCCGTCGGGCCAGTCGGACCAGGGCGTTGTCCTGCATGTCGGGGTCGACATCGCGGTGCCGGTAAAGCTGCACGGCCGTGACGATGAGCACGAGACCGAAGATGAGGAACATGAAGGCGAACAGGTCCAGCAGGGCGGCACCCATGGCGATGAAGATCCCGCGCAGGATGAGGGCAAGCACGATCCCGAACGTGAGCACCTTCTGCTGCTGGATCTCAGGCACAGCGAAGGTCGCCATAATGATGACGAACACGAACAGGTTGTCGACCGACAGGCTCTTCTCTACGAGGTAGCCGGCGAAGTACTGCGCGCCGAACTCCCCACCAACCTGGATGGTGAAGACCAGCCCGAACACCAGCGCCACTGCGATGAACAACACCGAGGAGACGGCGGCCTCGTGAAAGCCCACCGCGTGCGGACGGAGGGCTGCCAGCCCCAAGTCCACGGCGAGCACAGCCACGATCAAACCAATCGTGACCGTCCATCGCAGGACGCTGACCTCGAGGACGCTGGGCTCCTTTGATTTCCATGAGGTCCCGAGCGGACCACTGTGCTGGCCGTGAGGGGGTCGACCGTACTCCAAATAACGAACCACAATTCGCTCGTTCCATCGCAGATCGGACCAGCGCGGTGGACTTTCCTGACCAACCACGCACGCCATCGCCAGAGAGCCGCACGTCCGCTTGTGCGACGTCGGGCTGACGGTCGGCGTTACAGAGCGGGCAGCGCAGAAGATCGTGGCCGACGTGGTCACGGCCGGCTACCTGACCAGGGCAGGGTCCGGCCGTCGCAACAACGACACCGTCGCTACCGGACGCCCCTACCGCCATCCGCTGACCGCCGGCCACGACCGCGACCTCGACAGCAGGCCTCGCTGCAGCGAGGCCTCGTTCTCCACCACGATGCCGAGGAACTGCGGCTTGTCGGTCACTGCGGTGCAGGAAGCGAATCTGCAGACGTTCACATCAGTCGCCGCTCGGACAGCAGCATCGAGACCTGGCCCAAGGAGCGATGCCGCCGACCGAGCACGTCGGCTCAATGCCAGTTTGCCGGTGGCACTGGTGCAGCGGCGTATCGGCTAGGCCACCGACGCGGCCGTGGCACCTTCGTCGGCCCGCCGCACCGACGAGGCGCTGCTGAACCAGGAACGGCAGCTGCATCGGGTGCTGCGTGGCAGCACGTGCTCCGACGGCGAGCTTGGATCGCCCTGGTTGACGACGCCACCCTGGCCGCCCACGACCGGGTCCGCCTGACCAAGCGTCCACGACGGTGACAGGCGGCTGGGGCCGATCGGGATCGCACCTCCGTCGCCGCCGCGGACGTGCTCGCCGCCAACGAGCGCTACGCCGACCAGGTCGATCTCGGTGACGTGCCGGACCGCGCCACCCCCGGGTTGGCGGTGCTTCCCAACATGGACTCCCGCATCGAGCCATCGGCGATATGAGGGGTTCGTCCCGGCGGCGCGACGTACCCAACGCGGTCCTCGAGGCAGGTGACCCCGACACCTGGCCCTACCGCACCCGCTGCAGGCCGACGGATTCCCGCCCGACGGGACGGACCGTCCCGGCTTGGCTGAGGTGCCGGATCAGCCGCCCACGTGGACACGTGGCCTTCGAGCTGGATCTGGCTCCACCTTCCGTAGAATCTCGCGCACGACGGGGGCGGTGTCACCGCGCCCGAGCAACAGGTAGCGGAACAAATGGCCAAGCGGGTTGCCCTCGGCCCACTCGAAGTAGCAGTGGGGTAGCTGCCGGGTGGCATCGCGCAGAGCGAGCAGGACCGCCGCGATGGCATTGGGAACGGTTGGGCTCTCCACACGTGGTACCCGGTGCCCGTCGACGTCGACGTCGACACCGTGCACGCGCAGGACCTGGCTGAATGCAGAGGGGTCGACAACATCGATCTCCAGAAACAGCACGCCGGCATTGCCGGGCACGGGGTTCATGCCACGCTGCGCTACCTCTTTGTCGAGATACTCCTGCGCGTCGGCGCTCTGGCGCTGGTTCGCGATGATGTTGATGCCGCCGTCTTTCATCAGGGAGTCGTCGATGAACCGACGGGCTGCGCCGTCGAACTCGATCGCGTCGGCTCGCAATTCGGTCGTCCTGGATACCCGGGACACCACCGAGAGAGCAATGATCCCGGCGATGAACATGCCGGAAATCGCGATCCCATCGGGCTTGTCGATGATATTGGAGACGAGCGCGTAGAGCAGGATGAACGTCAGCATGACGCAACCGAATGCGGCAGACCGGTTGCGGCGGCGCTTTTCCGTGATGGTGACGGCGATTGCCCCGGAAACCATCATCGTCAAGATGCCGGTGGCGTACGCACCTGCTTGGGCGTTCACGTCGGCGTTGAACGCCACGGTGATGGCGATGCTGACGGCGGTCTAGACAATCACGAGCGGCCGAACGGCCCGTCCCCACTCGGGCGCCATGCCGTATGAAGGCAGGTAGCGAGGCACGATGTTGATGAGCCCCGCCATCGCCGAGGCGCCCGCGAACCAGAGGATGGCGATCGAGCTGACGTCGTAGGCGGTGCCGAAGGGTTCGCCGAGTTGCTCGTGCGCAAGGTAGGCCAGTGCCCGTCCACTGGCCTGCCCGCCCTCGTCGAACTCGTTCGCCGGGATGAGCACGGTGGTGACGAAGCTCGTCGCCAAGAGATACCCGCTCATGATCACGGCGGCGGCGGTGAGGAGTTTGCGCGTGTTGCGGATTCGCGATGCGAGACGCTCCTCGGGCGTCTCGCCATGTGTGGCTACGAGCGGCATCATCGATACCCCGGTCTCGAAGCCGGACAAGCCGAGAACCAGCAACGGAAATGCCAAGAGGACCTAGGATATCGCCGAAGCCCGTGCCGCCAGAGGTGAGATTGCCGATCCAGGCCGACAGCGCCCCCGGCTCGGTGAAGACCCCGATGATGCCGACGACGACTACAACGGCATTGAGGGCGAGGAAAGTCACCACCAGCGGGATCGCGATGACGACGGCTTCGCTGAAGCCGAGCAGGAAGACACCACCTAGGGTGAGCAGCAGGAAGGCGGTGACGAGTACCTCCTTTCCCTTGAGTGCGTCGTGCAGGACGGGGTTTTCGATCAGGTGAACCGTCGCGTCCGCGCTCGAAAGCGTGATCGTGATGATCCACGACGTCGCCACGAAGCCAAGCAGCACGAGAACAACGACTTTGCCGCGCCAGAAAGGCAACACCTTCTCGAGCATGGCGACGGAGCCCTGCCCGTGCGGGCTTTCCTGCGCGACCCGCCGGTACATCGGCAGCACGCCGAGCAGCGTGAGACCAACAATAAGCAGTGTGGCGAGTGGTGAGAGTGCGCCTGCGGCGAGTACGGCTATGCCAGGCAAGTAGGACAAAGTGGAGAAGTAGTCGACGCCGGTGAGACACATGACCTTCCACCACGCCTGCGGCGGGACGTGGCTTTCTTCGACTTCGGGCGCTACCGGCTGAACTCGGTTGGCCAGGAGCCAGCGGCTGACCGACCGGGAGGGCTCTGGGCGTCGGACGGGGCCCGTAACCCGGGGTGGGCACGAGAAGTCAGGGGTGCTGCTCATCGGTGCGATGTCTCCTGGAGCCGGTCGTGCATGGCGTCTTCTCGACTACCCTGCGCTGAGCCCGATCAGTGCCCTCATCGACGCGCATCAACGTCCGCTCCAGTCGATCACGAGATAGTCACCCCGTGGCCGAAGCAAGGATCTGATCTTGTGGGTCGACACGGGCCACGGTGGCGCACGTCGACCTCGATCACACCGTCGAGACGATGCACCGCCAGTCAGGCTCGCGCGCACCCAGCGCCCGAC
>JAYUMN010000398.1:0-12014 GCA_043762595.1 Frankiales bacterium | reverse complement strand
GCGCTGACCAGTGGGGAACCGTCTGCGGCGGTAGCCGCGCTGGCAGCCGCTGCCGTTGGCGCCTACGACGACGTGGCCGGCAGCGCGGACAAGGGCGTGCGCGGGCACCTCGCGGCACTGCGCGAGGGCCGGTTCACCAGCGGCGTGGTCAAGGTCGCCGGTCTTGGTGCGGTCGGGCTCGCCACGACCCTGCTGCGGCCAGGGCGCCGACGGCTGCCCGACCTGCTCGTCGACGCCGGGCTCGTGGCTGGCTCGGCCAACCTGCTCAACCTGTTCGACCTGCGCCCCGGTCGCGCGCTCAAAGTGGGCGTCGTCGCCGCGCTCGCGCTCGACTTGCCCGGACCGGCCGGAGCCGGCCTGGGTCTGCTGCCCGGCGACCTGAGGGAGCGCTCGATGCTTGGCGACGCCGGCGCTAATGCCTACGGCGCGTTGCTGGGCGCCGCGCTGGCCGATCGGGTCGCGGCCCGGTCCCGGCGTACCGCGGCGCTCGGGCTGCTCGTGGCGTTGACCACGGTCAGCGAGGTCGTCTCCTACTCCAGGGTGATCGAGGCGACGCCGCCGCTGCGCTGGGCTGACCGGCTGGGGCGGCTGGCGTGAAGGGGGGCTCGGTCGTCGGGGCCGCCGCTGGCATCGCCGGGGTGACCGTGCTGGCCCGGGTGGTCGGCTTCGGGCGGGTCGCCGTGCTGACCCGCACACTCGGCACCGGGTGCGTCGGCGACGCCTACCAGAGCGCCAACCAGTTGCCCAACGTCGTGTTCGAGGTGGTCGCCGGCGGCGCCCTCGCCTCGCTCGTGGTCCCGCTGCTGGCCGGGGCGGTCGCCTCCGGTGATCGTGAGCGCGTCGGCCGCACCGCCAGCGCGCTGCTGACCTGGACGGTGCTGATCCTCACCCCGGTCGCAGCGCTCGGGGTGCTGCTCGCGCCGTCGCTGCTGCGCGCGCTGGCCGGTGCGCACCCGGCCTGCGGCCGGCCGCTGCTGGAGGTCGGCGCCCGGATGCTGCGGGTGTTCATGCCGCAGGTCGTGCTCTACGGCATCGGGATCGTGCTCGCCGGCGTGCTGCAGGCTCACCGCCGCTTCCTCGGGCCAGCGCTCGCCCCGCTGCTGTCGAGCCTGGTCGTCATCACCGCCTACCTGCTGTACGCCGGACAGGGCGCCGGCGAGCTCGCCTCGCTGAACACAGCACAAGAGCTCACCCTGTCGGTCGGCACGACCCTGGGGGTCGCGGTGCTCGCGCTGCCGTTGCTGGTCCCGCTGCGGGGCTGCGGGTTGGTGCTGCGCCCGACGCTCGTCTTTCCGCCGGGGATCGCCGCTCGTGCCCGCGGGCTCGCCGCGGCTGGGGTGGCCGGGCTCACCGCGCAACAGCTCGCGCTCCTCGTCGCGCTGCGGCTCGCCAACGGCGGCGAGCCGGGCGATGTTGTGGTCTTCTTCGTCGCCACCGCGGTGTTCCTGCTGCCCTGGGCGGTGCTGGCGGTGCCCCTTGCCACCAGCGCATTTCCGGTGTTGTCGGCGCAGGCCGAGGCTGGCGACCTGGATGGCTATCTCGCGCAGGCCCGGACCTCGTTGCGCGGTGTGCTCGTCGTGACGATCGGGGCAGCCGCGGTGCTCGCCGTGGTCGCCGCCCCGGCCGCGCGGGTGCTCGCGCTCGGCACCAGAGGTCTGGACCGGGTCGCCGCCCTGTCGGACGCCACCGTCGCCTTCGCGCCCGGCCTGGTCGGCTACGGCCTGCTCGCGCTGCTGGCCCGGGCCCTCTACGCCCGTGGGGACGGCCGCACCCCGGCCGTGGCGACCGTGACCGGCTGGGGAGTCGTCGCCGTGGCCGACCTCGGGCTTGTCCGCCTCGACCTGCCGCGGGTCGTCGCCCTGGGTCTGGGCAACACGATCGGCCTGACCGTCGCCGGCGCGTTGCTGCTCGCCGGTCTCGTGCGCGCGGTCGGCCCGGCGCTGCTTGCAGGGATGGTTCGCACGGCCGTCGTGTGTGGTGTCCTGGCCGTCGCCCTGGGCGTGATCGGCCGGCTCTTCGACGTCACCGGCGGTCGCTCGGCCGGGGTCAGCGCGGTGGGCGGCGCCGCGGTGGCCCTGGTCGCCGGTGCCACCTACCTCGCCGGTGTCCGAGCCCTCGACCCGGCCGGCCTACGGGCGCTGTTGCGTGGCTGACGGTCCGCGGGTGCTGCTCGTCCTCGGCACCTCAACCGGTGGGGTGGGCCAGCATGTCCGCTCGCTGGCCACTGGCCTGCCGGCCCGGGTCACGGTCGCCGGGCCGGCCTCGACGCAGCAGGTGTTCGCCTTCGGCGACTGGGTCCCGCTGGAGTTCGGCGCCTCGCCGCACCCGGTCCGCGACGCCCAGGCGATCGCCCGGCTCCGGGCCCTGGCCAGGCAGGCCGACATCGTCCACGCGCACGGGCTGCGAGCCGGCGCGCTCGCGGCGCTGGCCGGTGTCCATCCACTGGTCGTCACCTGGCACAACGCCGTCAGCGGCCGGGTCGGTAACGCCCTCCAGCGGCTGGTCGCCCGCCGCGCCGACCTCACCCTCGCGGCCTCGGCGGACCTGCTGGCGACCGCGCTGCGGGCCGGTGGCCGGGACGTCCGCCCCGGACCCGTCGCGGCCCCCGTGCTGACCCCGACCGGTGATGACCCTGGCCTCGGCCACCCGCTGGTGCTCGCCGTCGGCCGGCTGCACCCGCAGAAGGGCTACGACGTCCTGCTGGCCGCCCAGCCGTTGCTGGGTGAGGTGGTCGTTGCGGTCGCCGGCGCCGGCCCGCTGCGCGCGGCCCTGCAGGCGGCCGGTCCGGCGGTGCGCTGGCTCGGGCACCGTGACGACGTGGCCGACCTTCTCGCGGCCGCCGACGTCGTCGTGCTGCCCAGCACCTGGGAGGCCCGCTCGCTCACCGCCCAGCAGGCGCTGCTTGCCGGCCGGCCGCTGGTCGCGAGCTCGGTCGGCGGCCTACCCGCCCTGCTCGGGGACGGCGCGGTGCTGGTGCCGCCCGGTGACCCGGCAGCACTGGCCCGGGCCGTCCGGCGGTTGTTGGACGACCCGGTCGAGGCAGCCGCCCTCGTCGCCCGGGGCCGGCTGGTCGCCGCGCGCTGGCCGGACGAGGCAGCCACCGTCCGGCAGGTCGCCGCCGTCTACGCCGAGCTGCTCGGGTGAGGTGGTTCGGGCTCGCGCTCGTGGTTGCGGTCGGCTGGCTCGCCACGGCGGTCCCCGCGCAGGGGTCGTCGCGTCCCCAGCAGGTGATCATCGTGGCGGCCCCGGGCCTGCGCTGGTCCGACGTCGGCCCGGCCACCCCGGCGCTGCAGCAGCTGACCCGCACGGCGGCCGTCGGCGCGCTGTCGGTCAAGGCCGGACCGGCGGTGAGCTGCGCAGCCGACGGCTTCCTGACCCTCGGCGCCGGCGCCCGCGCCACGGCCTACGGGACCGCCTGCGGCGCGCTGCCGGCGCACGGTCGCGAGCTCGCCCGGCGCAACGCGGCCAGTCGGGAGCGGGCCCAGCTCGCCGCCCTGGGTGGCGCGCTGACTGTTGCCGGGGCGTGCGCGACCGTCAACGGTCCACTGGCGGGGCTGGCCGTTGGCGGTCCGAGCGCCGCCGGCAGCTGCCCGGTCCAGCTGCTGCAGGCCCCAGCGGTGGGTGGGGACCGCCGGTCCGCCGCGGCGGTCGACGCAGTGGTCGCCAGCGCCGACCGCAGCCGATCGCCCGGCTCGACCCTGCTCGTCCTCGGCGTCTCGGAGGCGCCGGGCGACCAGGTGGCGCACCTGCACCTCGCGCTCGCCATCGGTCCGGCGTACCCGCGTGGTGCACTGCGCTCGGCGAGCACCGACCGGTCGTCCTATGTCCAGCTCATCGACGTCGCACCAACGGTCCTGTCGCTGCTGGGGCTGCCGCAGCCGGCGGTCATGACGGGGCAGCCGTGGCGGCGGTCCGGTCGCGCGCTCGACCTGGCCGGGCTGGTCGATCTGGACCGCCGGGCAGCGGCGCAGCAAGCCGCCACCGTCCCGTTCTACCTGCTCACCCTCGGGACGCTGCTGCTGCTGCTCGCCGCCACCTCCTCGTCGATCATGGCGGTGTTGCGGCGGCGACCGGCTCAGCCGGGCAGCACCAAGTCCATCATCGGCGGGAGGAGTGGGGTGGCGCTGGTGGGGGCGGCGCTGCCGGCCGCGTCGTTCCTGGCCGGACTGGTGCCCTGGTGGCGCTTCGAACCGCCGCTGCCCGCCCTGCTCGCTGTGACCGTGCTGCTCGCTACGGTTCTGGCCGCCGTCGCGGCCCGGACCAGCTGTCCTGTCGGCGCGGTGTGCGCCCTGACTGCGCTGGTCCTGGTCGCCGACCTCGTCACCGGCGCCCGGCTGCAGCTCACCTCGGTGACCGGCTACAGCCCACTGGTGGCCGGCCGGTTCGCCGGCATCGGCAACGTCGCCTTCGGCGTGTACGCCGCGGCCGGGCTGGTCGCAACGGCCTGGCTGGCCCGCGGCCGGCTGCTGACGGTTGTCGGGCTCGGCGCCGTGCTGGTCGTGGTCGACGGCGCCCCGCCGTGGGGCAGTGATGTCGGTGGCGTGCTGGCCCTGCTGCCGGCCCTGGTGGTGCTCGCGCTGCTGGTCACCGGTCGCCGGGTCTCGGCCGCCAAGCTGGCCGGGGCCGGCCTGGCCGCCGTCCTGCTCGTCACCGGGCTCGCGCTGCTCGACCGCACCCGGCCGGCCGACCGCCGCACCCATCTGGGCCGGTTCGTCGACCAGGTCGCCAACGGGACGGCCGGCGCCGTACTGCGCCGCAAGGCCGACGCGGTACTCGGGTTGCTGTTCTACAGCCCGGTGACGGCGACGCTGCCGGTCGTTGTCGCCGGCGCGGTGCTGCTGCTGCTGCGCCCGCCACCGGTGCTGGCCAGGGCGTTCGCCGCCGCCCCGGCGTACCGGCAGGCGCTGGTGGCGCTGTGCGTAGCCAGTGCGCTCGGCTTCGGGCTCAACGACAGCGGGGCCGCGGTCCCGGCGCTCGCGCTGGTCGTCGTGTTGCCCGCCACCGTTGCCGTCATGTCGGGGGGCTGGGGCGCGCCCTCCAGGCGTTAGCATGGACTCCCGTGCAGCAGGCACCGGTCCTGCTCCGAGCACGGGGAGCCCGCGTGGCGAGATCGCCTGAGACCTGCCACCTGTTCGTCACCGGCGGGGTCGCTTCCTCGCTGGGCAAAGGCCTGACGGCGAGCAGCCTGGGCCGGCTGCTGAAGGCTCGCGGGTTGCGGGTCACCATGCAAAAACTCGACCCCTACCTCAACGTCGACCCCGGCACGATGAACCCGTTCCAGCACGGCGAGGTCTTCGTGACCGACGACGGCGCCGAGACCGACCTCGACGTCGGACATTACGAACGTTTCCTCGACGAGGACCTGCACGGCTCGGCCAACGTCACGACCGGCCAGGTCTACTCGGCGGTGATCGCCAAGGAGCGACGAGGCGAGTACCTCGGCGACACGGTGCAGGTCATCCCGCACATCACCGATGAAATCAAGGCCCGCATCCTTGGCCTCGGCGGGGCGGGCGTCGACGTCGTCATCACCGAGGTCGGCGGCACTGTTGGCGACATTGAGTCGCTGCCGTTCCTCGAAGCCGCCCGGCAGGTCCGCCAGCAGGTCGGCCGTGACCGGTGCTTCTTTCTGCACGTCTCGCTGATCCCCTACATCGGGCCGAGCGGCGAACTCAAGACCAAGCCCACCCAGCACTCGGTGCAGGCGCTACGCACAATCGGCATCACCCCGGATGCGATCGTCTGCCGTTCCGACCGGCCGATCAACGAGGGCATCAAGCGCAAGATCGCCAACATGTGCGACGTGGACATCGAGGCCGTGGTGTCGGCCGTCGACGCCCCGTCGATCTACGACATCCCGCGGGTGCTGCACGCCGAGGGGCTGGACGCCTATGTCGTACGCCGTCTCGGGCTGGCCTTCCGTGACGTCGACTGGACCGACTGGGACCGGCTGCTGCAACGCGTCCACCGACCGGCCAAGCAGGTTACCGTCGCGCTCGTCGGCAAGTACGTCGACCTGCCTGACGCGTATCTGTCGGTGAGCGAGGCCCTACGTGCCGGCGGCTTCGCCAACGACGCGAAGGTCGAAATCCGCTGGGTGCAGTCCGACGACTGCGAGAGCGCCGAGGGCGCCGCCAAGGCGCTCGCGGGCGTCGACGGGGTGTTGATCCCCGGCGGGTTCGGCGTACGGGGCATCGAGGGCAAGGTCGGCGCGATCCGGCACGCCCGCACCCACGACGTGCCAGTGCTTGGCTTGTGCCTGGGCCTGCAGTGCATGGTCATCGAGGTCGCCCGGTCGCTCGCCGGCATCGAGAAGGCCAACAGCGCCGAGTTCGAGCCGGACGGCCCGGACAGCGTCATCGCCACGATGGCCGATCAACAGGACGTCGTCGCCGGTGAGCGCGACATGGGCGGCACTATGCGGCTGGGCTTGTGGCCCACTGCCCTGGTGAGAGGCTCGGTGGCCCAGCGGGCCTACGGCGACGAGCCGGCGACCGAGCGGCACCGGCACCGCTACGAGGTCAACAACGCCTACCGGCCGGCCCTGGAGGCCGCTGGGCTGGTCTTCTCCGGCACCTCACCGGATGGCTCGCTGGCCGAGATCGTCGAGCTGCCAGCCGATGTCCACCCGTTCTTTGTCGGAACGCAGGCCCACCCGGAGTTCCGGTCCAGGCCCACCCGGGCCCACCCGCTGTTCCGCGAGCTGGTCGCGGCGGCTGTCCGGCGGGCCGAGGGCCGGATGCTTCCGCTCTGAGCCGCGCTCGTTGTTCTACGCCGGCGTCCCCGGCCGTGCCCGCGTCCCGCGGCTCCGCCGGGCTCGACCTGGGCTGATCGTGACGGGATGGTCGGCGACACGCCGATGCAGGCGACCGGATCGTTGGGGCTGGGGAGGTGTGGTGCCGGGACGAATTGTGGTGTTCCGCTCCTCTGATGATGCGGGCCGTCTCGGTGGCCACTTCGCGCTCCCCAAGCCTCGGCCGTACGACGTGACGGGCCTGGTCACCCGCAACGAGGTACTCGCCAGGACGGCCAGCACCGCACGGCAGTCCTGGCCGGGCTGCTCGTCCCCGCTGCGGTCGGTGGCGGCGTTGTGCTGGCCCGGCGCCTGAGCGCCTCGGCCGGCGGCTGAACGCACCTGGGAGCATGCCAGCCATGTCCTCTCCACACGACTACGCCGTCGCGTCCTCGGACGTCGCCTACCGGGGGCGGATCATCACCGTCTGCCGGGACATCGTGCAGATGCCTGGTGGTGGCACCTCGCAACGGGACGTGGTTGTCCATCCCGGTGCGGTCGGCGTCGTCGCCCTCGACGACGAGGGCAACGTGCTGTTGGTCAACCAGTACCGCCATCCGGTCGGGCGCCGGCTCGACGAGCTGCCTGCGGGTCTGCTCGATGTCGACGGTGAGTCGTTCCTGCGGGCGGCGCAGCGTGAGCTGGTCGAGGAGGCGGGCCTGGCCGCCGACACCTGGCAGGTGCTCATCGACACGCTGACGAGCCCAGGGATGACCGATGAGGCCATCCGGCTTTACCTCGCCCGTGACGTGCGGGCGGTCGAACGCGACATGCAGCAGCACGAGGAAGCGGAGATGACCAGCTGCTGGGTGCCTCTGGAGGAAGCGGTCCGCCGAGCCCTGTCCGGTGCGTTGGAGAACGCGATGGCCTGCGTCGGGGTGCTTGCCGCGGCCGAGGCTGCGCGGCGCGGCTTTGCGGGGCTGCGCCCGGCTGATGCGCCGTGGCCAGCCCGGTCGCAGGCACGGGTGGCACCTGCCGGGGCATGATCTGCGGACGAGGCCCTGCCAAGACGGCCGCAAAGACGCTGGTCGGCGGGTGGGAGTCCCGCGTCGTTCGGACTGAGGAAGGAGTGCGTTGTGGCTGCGGTCGGGGGAACCACCGAGACCACCCAGATGTACCTGCGCACCGTCCTCGAGCTGGAGATGGCCGGGGTGCCGGCGCTGCGCGCGCGCCTGCGGGACCGCCTGCGACACACCGCCCCGGCGATCAGCGAAGCGGTCGAGCGATTGTCCAAGGACGGTTACCTGGAGCTGCGCGAGCCGGACAAGGTGCTCGTGCTGACCGCGACGGGCCGCCGTGTCGCCGAGGCGGTGCTGCGCAAGCACGAGCTTGCCGAGCATCTGCTGGTTTCCCTTGCCGGGCTGGACGCCATCAGTGCACACGAGCAGGCATGCGACTGGGAGCACGTCATCAGTGACGACGTGGAGCAGCGGCTGCGGGCCCGGCTGGGCGCGCCCGGCAGCTGTCCCTTCACCACCTGAGGTCATCCGCGGCTGCTTAGGTTAGGCTGCCCTAACTCGCTGACCTCGGAAAGGATGCTGCCGATGCCCACCCGCCCCGGATGTCGGTCCTGGTCGCTGGCGGGCGCCCTGCTGACCATGCTGCTGGCCGCGGCCTGCGCGACCGGCCAGCAACCGCAGGCCGGCTCGCCGCCGGCCGGCAGCGCCACGGCGACCATCACCGTCTACAGCGGGCAGCACGAGCAGACCGTGAAAGCACTGGCCGACGACTTCACCGGTCGCAGTGGGGTGCGCGTCGAGCTCCGGTCCGGCAATGAGGCCGAGCTGGCCAACCAGATCCTGCAGGAAGGCGCGGCCTCACCGGCGGACGTCTTCTACGCCGGCAACCCACCGCCGCTCGAGGCTGTCCGGGCCAAGGGGCTGCTCGCTGCTGTCGGGCCGGCGACCCTCGCCGCGGTGCCGGCCGGCTACAACTCGCCGACCGGCCAGTGGGTTGGGGTCTCCGCCCGCTCCGGGGCGCTGATCTACAACACCGACCGGCTGAAGCCGGCCGCGCTGCCCGCCACGCTGATCGAACTCGCCGGACCGGCCTGGAAGGGGCGGTTCGCGTTCGCCCCGACCGAGACCGACTTCAGCCCCATCGTCACGGCGCTGGCGAAGACCGCCGGCGACGCCGCCGCCGAACGGTTCCTGGTCGGCTTGAAAGCCAACGCCAAGGCGTATGAGGACAACGAGGCGGTCGTCGCCGCCGTCAACCGCGGTGAGGTGCAGACCGGCCTGGTCGAGCACTACTACTGGTACCGGCTGGGCAAGGAGCTCGGTGCCCCCCGGATCCATTCGGCGCTGCACTACTTCGCGGCGGGCGACCCGGGCGGGCTGCTCGCGGTCAGCGGCGCCGGCCTGCTGCAGTCCAGCAGGCACAAAGCCGACGCCCAGCGGTTTCTCGCCTATCTCGTGAGCCCCGCCGGGCAGCGCATCATCGCGACGAGCGACAGTTTCGAATACCCGCTGGCCACCGGGGCGAGCACGCAACAGCCGCTGCGGCCGTTCGCCGAGCTCCGGCCGCCGACCCTCAGGCCGGTCGACCTCGGCGACGGCAAAAAGGCGCTTGAGCTGCTGCAGCAGGCGAACCTGTTGTGACCGAGGTCAGGCAAGCCGGCTACCGGCGCCGCCCGGCTGCCGGCCGGGGCCGGCCGGTGGGCGCGCTAACGATGGCGCTCGCCGCGGTCGTCGCGGTCCTCGCGTCGTTGCCGCTGGTCTTCCTGCTGTGGCAAGCCACCAGTTCGTCGTACGACGAACTGGTGGCGTTGCTGTTGCGGCCGCGGGTCGCCGAGCTGCTCACCAACACCGTGTCGCTCGTCGTGGTCGTCACCAGCGCCAGCGTGCTGCTCGGCGCGGCCGGAGCCTGGCTGACCGAACGCACCGACCTGGCCGGCCGGCAGGTCTGGCGGGTCCTGCTGGTGCTGCCGATCGCGGTGCCGGAGTTCGTCAACGGCTACACCTGGGTGTCGCTGAGCCCATCGGTGCAGGGGCTGTGGGGGGCGTCGCTGGTCAGCACCCTGTCGCTGTATCCGCTGGTCTACCTGCCGGTGGCCGCGATGCTCCGGGCCCGCCGGCCCGAGCAGGACGAGGTGGCCGGATCGCTGGGCGTCCGGCCGGCAGCTGTGCTCACCCGGGTGGTGCTGCCGCAGCTGCGCCCGGCGCTCGTCGGCGGCGCGGTGATCGTCTCGCTGCACCTGTTCGGCGAGTACGGCGCGTTCGCACTCCTGCGCTTCCCGACCTTTGCGGTGGCGATCTTCAATCAGTACAAGCTGGGCTTCGATGCGGCTTCCGCCGCCGGCCTCAGCCTGGTCCTGGTCGCGCTGTGCCTGTTGGTGCTGAGCATCCAGCGGCGAGCTGCCGGCGGCCTGGGTCGTTCGAACGCCCGCGCCGGCCAGGCTCGGGCCGCCCGGCCGCTGCCCCTGGGCCGGGCCGCGCCGTACTGCCAGGCGGCGCTGGCCGCGCTGGCCGCGCTCTCGCTCGGCGTGCCGCTCGGCGCGACGGCGAGTTGGCTGCTGCGCGGGAGTTCCACCACCCTGCCGCCGGCCAGCACCGTCGTGGTGCTGCTCAATACCCTGCTGCTCGGCGGCTCGGCGGCCGTGCTCTGCACGGCCATGGCGCTGCCGGTCGCGGCGCTGACCGTTCGGCGACACGGCCGGCTCGGCGCTGCGATGGAGGGGGCCACCTACCTCAACCGAGCGCTGCCGGGGGTGGTCGTCGCATTGGCCCTGGTGTTCTTCGTGCTGCGGACCGCGGCCGGTTTCTACCAGAGCAACCTGTTGCTCGTGCTGTCCTACAGCGCCCTGTTCCTGCCGCTGGCGGTCGTCGCGGTCAAGGCCGGGCTGTCCCAGCTGCCCCCGGCGCTGCCCGAGGTGGCCGAGAGTCTCGGTGCCCGCCGGCCGCTGATCTGGCTGCGGCTCACCCTGCCGATGTTGCTGCCCTCGCTGTGCGGCGCGATGGCATTGGTCTTCTTGTCGACTGTCACCGAACTGACCGCGACCCTGCTGCTCCACCCGACCGGGGTGCAGACCCTCGCAACGCAGTTCTGGCTCTACACAACCGGACAGGCATACGGCGCGGCGGCACCGTACGCCGGGCTGATGCTGCTGCTGGCGGTCGGCCCGACCTACCTGCTGACCCGGCAGCTGGACCGCCCGCAGCGCCCGGCGCTGCTGCTGTGAGCGACGTCGTCCATCAGCCGGCGGCGAGCGCCACCGGGGTGCACAAGACCTACGGCACCCGCGAAGTGCTCACCGGACTGGACCTGCAGGTGCCGGCCGGAGGCGTGACCGCGCTGCTCGGTCCGTCGGGCTGCGGCAAGACCACGCTGCTGCGGCTGCTGGCCGGCTTCGACCGGCTCGATGCGGGCCAGATCAGCCTCGGTGGCGGCATCGTTGACGGACCCGCCACCTTCGTGCCGGCCCGCCGGCGGCAGGTCGGCTACGTCCCACAGGAGGGTGGGCTGTTCACCCACCTCAGCGTCGCCGGCAACATCGGCTTCGGGGTGCCCCGGGGTCAGCGTAAGGAGCGCACCGCGCAGATGCTCGACCTGATCGGGCTGGCCGGCCTCGCTGACCGGCGACCCGACGAGTTATCCGGCGGGCAGCAGCAACGGGTCGCGCTGGCCCGGGCCTTGGCGGTCCAGCCCAAGATCGTGCTGCTCGACGAGCCGTTCTCCGCGCTCGACGCCGGCCTGCGGGCGCAGGTCCGCTCCGACGTGCTCGGGCTGCTCCGGGCGACCGGGACCACCGCGCTGCTCGTCACCCACGACCAGGAGGAGGCGCTCAGCGTCGCCGACCAGGTGGCGGTGCTCGACCGGGGGCGCATCGTGCAAGCGGGCCGCCCGGAGCAGCTCTATGCCGCGCCAGTGTCCGCCCGGGTCGCCCGTTTCCTCGGCTCGGGCACGTTGCTGCCCGCCGTACGCCTCGATCACACGACTGTCCGCTGCGCCCTGGGCGTGCTGCAGACCACCGAGGCCGGCATCGACGGCCAGGGCGACGGTTTGGTGCTCGTGCACAGCGAGCAGCTGCTGGTGGATGCGGACGCCCCGGGTGTCCCCGCGGTGGTGACCACCCGTGCTTTTTACGGTCACGACGCGGTTGTGACGGTCCGGCTCGACGGGACCCAGACCTGTGAGTTGACCGCCCGCTGCCAGGGCACGACGACCTTGGGTGTGGGTGCGGCGGTCGCCGTCAGCGTGGCCGGACCGGTCAGATTCCTGC
>JAYUMN010000397.1:0-6144 GCA_043762595.1 Frankiales bacterium | reverse complement strand
CTTATCCGGCGCCTCATTGGCAGATTCACGCAGCATCGTGGCGAGGTTGAAGCTCATACAGGCAACCTAGGTGACGTGGCCCACACCTGTCGCCACTAGCGTCGCGGCCGTGGACCTCGAACTGACCGGCAAGGTGTACGTCGTGACCGGCGGCTCGCGCGGCCTCGGCTACGCCGGCGCGGCTGTCCTGCTGGCCGAAGGGGCCCGGGTGGTGATCGCGTCCCGCGACCCCGGCCGGGTGGCTGCCGCCGCCGAATCGCTCGGCTGCACCGGCCTGGCCCTCGACCTCGCCGATACGAGCTCCGCGGACCGGCTGGTCAAGGCTGCGGTCACGGCGTACGGGCGGCTCGACGGTGCGCTGCTCAGCGTCGGTGGGCCACCGGCCGGTTCTGCCCTGGGTCTGACCGACGAGCAGTGGCGCGGGGCGTTCGAGGGGATCTTCGTCGGGGTCGTGCGGGTCTGCCGGGCGGTCGTCGCGGCGCTCCCGGCTGAGGGCGGCTCGCTGGCCCTGGTGCTGTCGACCAGCGTGAAGATGCCGATTGGCGGGCTGGCCGCGAGTAACGGGCTGCGGCCGGGCCTGGCGATGCTCGCCAAGACGATGGCCGACGAGCTCGGCCCGCAGGGCGTCCGGGTCAACTGCCTGCTGCCGGGTCGGATCGCCACCGATCGGCTCGACGAGTTGTACGGCACCGATCCGGCGGTTCGGCAGCGGCTGGCCGAGGGCGTCCCGCTGCGCCGCGACGGCGACCCGGCGGAATTCGGCCGGGCCGCGGCCTTCCTGTTGTCACCAGCTGCGTCGTACATCACCGGGGCCATGCTGCCGGTCGACGGCGGCGTGCTCCGGTCGCTGTAGTGGTCTTCGTGTCCAACCCATGACGCGCGTGCCGCTCGGCTCCCGAACCGTCTCGAGGATCGGCTTCGGCGCGATGCAGCTTCCCGGCCCGCACGTGTTCGGTCCGCCACGCGACCGCGACGAGGCAGTCGCTGTGCTTCGCCGCGCCGTCGAGCTCGGCGTCGATCACATCGACACCGCGCAGTACTACGGGCCGGATGTCGCGAACGAGCTGATCCGCGCGGCGCTCTGGCCCTACGACGCGTCGCTGGTGCTGGTCAGCAAGGTCGGCGCCCGGCGCGATGAGACCGGTTCCTGGCTGCAGTGGGACTCCCCCGCCGACCTGCGGCACGGGATCGAGGACAACCTGGCGAGCCTTGGCGTCGAGCAGCTCGGCGCGGTGAACCTGCGGCTGATGGGCGACGACGCGGCGCTCGAGGATCAGCTGGCCGCGATGGTGCGGGCCCGCGACGACGGGCTCATCGCCGGCGTCGGGCTGTCCAACTGCAGCTTGGAGCAGCTCCACCGAGCGCTCGCGGTGACCGAGCTGGCCTGCGTGCAGAACCCGCTCAACATCGTCGACCGCAGCTCGCTGCCAGTGCTCGAAGCGTGCACGGCCCGCGGGATTGCCTTCGTGCCGTTCTTCCCGCTGGGGTCCGGCTTCGGCGTCGACAACGTCCGCGACGAGGCTGCGGTCGTCGCTACCGCGACCAGGCTCGGCGTCACCGCGTCGCAGGTGGCACTCGCCTGGCTGCTGGCGCTGGCACCGAATGTGCTGCTGATCCCCGGGACGTCGTCCGTGACGCATCTCGAACAGAACCTCGCAGCCGGCGAACTAGTGCTCGACGACCAGGCCCGGTCAACTCTGCGCGCCGTCACCGGCTGATCGCCCGCGACCGGTCTCGGCGGCGCGGGCTCCACTTCCCCATGGCCGTGGGCCTTCGTACGGCTTTGATACCGATCCCGTCTGGTCGCCCGACGGGCGAAGTCGCCAGCCGAGCCGAGCGGACCAACCTCCCTCACTCTTGATGACGAGGACGATGTCTCCTATCCCCACGAAATCACGGTCGTTGCGCGTGTAAAGATCGAGGCCGTCGGCGTGCGCCGTTGCCGCGATGAGCAGGTCGGCGAACCGGCTGCGCGGTTTGCGTTCTTCGCGCACGACGGCCGCAACCATGAGTCGATCGCTGCGCACGGCCGTGCCGTCAAAGGGAATCGGCGGCAAGGACGCCTCGACTTCCTGCAGCCGCGCCTGCCTTCGCGCCCCTTCGCGGGGGCTGCGGGCGAGGTTGCGGCCCTGCTGCCAGCTTGGCCGCAGTGGTCGCCGAGATTGCCATCTCATCAGGGATGGCCCGGACCACGGTCGGGTCGTGCCAGTCGAGAACAACCGACGTATCGAGCAGCCCGGACGTCATGTCACAGTCCCTGATCGATCACGTCATCGAGGTCGATGCGCAACTGGGCCGGGCAGCTACGCACATTCGCGCGGGCCAGCCCTGCGACCTGTTCCCGGGAGATAACGGTGCGGCGGCCGGCGCGCAGCAGTCCAGGCTCGGCAACCGGTTTGCCGTTGCGGGTCACGACGAACGTTTCCCCGCCGGCACGGATTCGATCACCCTCGCGTTGTCATGACGCAGCTCACGCTGTGCGATCGTCCTGCTTGTGCGGGGGGCGTGGCAAGACGTGCGACGTCAGGCGACGGCTCGAGCTCCACCGGTAGGGCTGCGCGACATCCCACGGTGTTCAGTCCAGGACCGGTTCAGCCTGCCGTTCGAACTGGGTCCGGTACAGCTCGGCGTACAGCCCGCCAGCCGCCAGCAGCTCCTCGTGCCGGCCGTGCTCGACGACCCGGCCGTCGTCGATCACCAGGATCTGGTCGGCCTCGCGCACGGTCGAGAGCCGGTGGGCGATAACCAGCGACGTGCGACCGGCCAGCGCGGTCGACAGCGCACGCTGCACCGCCGCCTCGGATTCACTGTCCAGGTGGGCGGTGGCCTCGTCGAGGACAACGACGCCGGGCGCCTTCAGCAGCAGCCGGGCGATCGCCATCCGCTGTTTCTCGCCACCGGACAGCCGGTAGCCGCGGTCGCCCACGACGGTGTCGAGCCCGTCGGGCAGCGAGCGGACCAAGCCACCGACCTGCGCGGCGTCGAGGGCCGCCAGCAGGTCGGCCTCGGTGGCCTCCGGTGCGGCGTACAGCAGGTTGGCCCGGATCGAGTCGTGGAACATGTGGGCGTCCTGCGTGACGACACCGACGGCTTCGCGCAACGACTGCATGGTGACGTCGCGGACGTCCAGGCCACCGATCCGGACCGACCCCTGCTGTACGTCGTACATCCGGGTGACGAGCTGGCTGATCGTGGTCTTGCCGGCGCCGGACGGACCGACGAGCGCGACGAGCTGACCGGGTTCGGCGCGGAACGTGACGCCGTGCAGCACCGTCTGCGGCGTCGAGCTGTCGAGCACCGCAACCGACTCAAGCGAAGCCAGTGACACCTCGTCGGCCGAGGGGTAGCGAAAGACGACGTCCTCGAACTCGACTGCGGCGGTGCCACGAGGCAATGCCACGGCGCCGGTCTTGTCGGCGACCATCGGCGCGAGGTCGAGCACCTCGAAGACCCGCTCGAAACTCACCAGCGCGGTCATCACGTCAACCCGGACGTTGGACAATGCGGTCAGCGGACCATAGAGGCGGCTGAGCAGGCCGGCGAGCGCCACCACCGTGCCGATCTTGAGCGTGCCGTTGGCGGCGAAAGTGCCACCCACGCCATAGACCAGCGCGGTCGCAAGGGCTGCGACGGTGGTGAGTGCGACGAAGAAGACCCGGCCGTACATCGCCGAAGTGATGCCGATGTCGCGCACCCGACCGGCGCGGGCCCGGAAGGCCTGCTCCTCCTGCTCGGGGCGGCCGAACAGCTTGACCAGCAGCGCACCGGAGACGTTGAAGCGCTCGGTCATCGAATTGTTCATCTCGGCGTTCAGGCCGTAACTCTCGCGGGTCAGCTCCTGCAGCCGCTTGCCGACGACCTTGGCCGGGATGATGAAGACCGGCAACAGCACCAGCGACAGCAGGGTGATCGGCCAGGACAGGACGAACATCACCGACAACGTCAGCGCCACGCCGATGACGTTGCTGACGACATTGGACAGGGTGCCGGTGAAGGCCTGCTGCGCCCCGAGCACGTCGTTGTTGAGCCGACTGATCAAGGCGCCGGTCTGGGTGCGGGTGAAAAACGCGATCGGCATCCGCTGCACGTGGCCGTAGACCTGTGAGCGAAGCTCGTAGATAAGACCTTCGCCGATCCGGGCCGAGAAGTAACGGTTGATCAGCGACAGGACCGCATCGAAGAGCGAGAGCCCAGCCACGAACAGGGCCAGCGCGAGGACCAGCCCCGGCCGACCGGTCGCCGGCGGATTTGTGCCGATGCCGTCGTCGATGATGGCCTTGAGCACCAATGGCGGCGCGATAGCAACGACCGCGTCGATGACGATGACGACGAGGAAGGCGACCAGCTGACGCTTGTATGGCGAGGCAAAGCGACCAATGCGCCGGACGGTGCCCGGTGCGAGCTTGGTCTGGGTGACCGCACTGTCGCGGGAGAACGACCGCAACGCGGCCCAGGGTGCACCTGCTCCTGGTCCCATCCGGTGGCGCCTCCCTGTCTAGAAGGCGGAGATCCCGGTGAGTGCCCGTCCGATGATGAGCTTCTGGATCTGGCTGGTGCCCTCGTACAGCGTAGTAACGCGGGCATCCCGCAGGTACTTCCCGGCGGGGTACTCATCGATGTAGCCGTAGCCACCGTGCGCCTGGATGCAGGCGTTGGCGGCCCGCACCGATGCCTCGCTCGCGTAGTACTTCGCCTTGCTCGCCGCCAGGGAATAGTCCTCACCGCGGGTCTTGAGATCGGCGACCCGGTATGTCAGCAGCCGGGAGCAGTCCACTTCGACCGCCGTGTCGGCGATGAGCTCCTGCACCAGCTGGTGACCAGCAATCGGCTTACCGAACTGCGTCCGCTGGGTGGTGTAGGCCACCATCGTGTCGAGCGCCGCCTGGGCCAGCCCCGTGCAGGACGCACCCAACGACATCCGGCCGTCGTTGAGCGCGGTCAGCGCAACCCGGATCCCCTTGCCCTCCTCGCCGCCGAGCAGCGCCTCCGGGCCGACCTTGACGTCGGTGAGCACCAATTCGGCGGTGTCGCAGGACCGCAACCCCAGCTTGCCGTGGATCTTCTTGCTGACAAAGCCAGGCGTGTCGTTGGGCACCAGGAAGGCGCTCACCCCGCGAGCGCCCGGTCCGCCGGTCCGGGCCATGAACAGCGTGACTCCCGCGATGGTGCCGTTGGTGATGAAAATCTTGGTGCCGTTCAGGACGTAGCCGCCGTCGGGCTGCTTCACCGCACTGGCCTGCAGGTCGGCGGGATTCGAACCGAAGTCCGGCTCGGTGAGACCGAAACACCCCAGCACGTCACCGGTCGCCATCGGCGGCAGCCAATGCTGTTTTTGCTCCTCGGTGCCCCACCGTTCGATCGACCCGGCGACTAGGCCAAGGTGCACCGAGACAACCGAACGGACGTTGGCGTCGCCCCGGCCGAGCTCCTCGATCAGCAGCACGTAGGACAGCGGATCGGCCCCGCCCCCGCCGTACTGCTCGGGAATCGTCATCCCGATGAAGCCGGTCTCGCGCAACCCGTCGAGCGCCTCCTGCGGGAAGCGTTCGTCCCGATCGTTGGCGAGCGCGGGCGGCGACACGACGTCATCCACCCACGCCTTGATCGCCTTGCGCACGGCCTCCTGGTCGGGGCTCAGCGTCATGTCCATCGGTTGCCTCCTGCGCGCTACCGGCTCGGCGGGCAGCCTGCCCGACCAGCACCACCCTTGCACTGCCGGGGGCGCCGACGCGAGCCGGTCGCCCAAGACACCCTGCCGCGATCTTGACGATCTGATCGCCCTCATCGGCGTGTCGGTGACCAGATCGTCAAGATCGGCGCAGGTTTGGGTTCGTGGTCAGGACGCCTTCTTGCGCGTCGCGCCCCCACGACCGCGCAACGTGG
Organism: Frankiales bacterium; assembly: GCA_043762595.1. Lineage (GTDB taxonomy): Bacteria > Actinomycetota > Actinomycetes > Mycobacteriales > SCTD01 > JAYSQK01. The sequence goes on along the minus strand of JAYUMN010000397.1, from coordinate 261 downwards.
CACCGGATTCAGAGAGGATGCGGTGCACGAAGCCGTAGGAACGGCCCGATCCTTCGGCGAGCAACCGGATGCTCTCGCCCTTCTCGTATTTCTTCTTCAAATCGGCCGCCAGTTTGCTGCGGTCCTCGCCGGTTACCCGGCTGCCCTTCTTGAGATCCACCACTTGTCCTGCCTTCCTGCTGTCGGAGTGACCTCGATGATCACTTACTACCGCTCCGTCGGCATCTCGAACCGCACTGCGGCCAACCGGTGCCGCCCGGT
>JAYUMN010000396.1:0-2789 GCA_043762595.1 Frankiales bacterium | reverse complement strand
AACGACGAGCGGCGCCACGATGACGGCAGCGTCGAGGAGCAACCGCCAGGCCGCCGGCAGTCCCACCGGCATGATTCCGTCGTACTTCGTTGGCTCTTCTGAGCGTCGGACTGGGTGGCGGACGCTGGGCCTGGGCGTGGTGCTGGCGGCCTTGAGGCGGGGTCTGCCTGGGTGCGCGGCCCGAACACGGTTGGCGGTCGCGGCGGTGCCGTGGGCGCGGTACGACATCGGGCACGCCCGTGCGTTCGTTGATCAGGTCACCCGGCTAGTGGTTCAGTGCTCCAAACCCGCCGTCACGCAGCTGATGCCGGGCGCTCCACACTCTCGCGATGGCCGACTCACGGGCCTCGGCACCCAACAACAACCGGCGCTGCCGCGCGCCAGGAACCGGCCAGATTTGAGTCGGGGTGGGGTTGTCCGTTCTAGCGCTTTGGGCATCACCATCGAGGCCCTGATCTCTTGTGGCAACAGTGCCAAGGCGAGCCCCACGTGCGTCTTCGTTCAGGTCTCGCCGTCAAGGTGTCGGTGTGCCTTGAGGGCGAGCCACACCTCCGCGAGGTCCCCGGTGGCCGCCAGATCCCGTTCGCTGATCTGCGAGAACCGACGCAGCCGGTAGCTCAACGTATTCGCATGAATGTGCAGGATCCCGGCAGCCTCATCGGTACGCCGACCGCACTCCAGCCATGACCGGACACTCGCGACCAGATTGGTCCCATGCGCCTGGTCGTAGGCCAAGGCAGGCCCCAACACCCTTTCAGTCACGGCCGCCAGGACGTGCCGGTCCTCAGGGAGCCACCATGCCGCGGTGTCGTGGTCGCCGTAGGTGACGTGAGTCTGACCGGCGTCGACTGCGCGGGCCGCAGCCCACCGCGCCTCCCGCCGTGCGATGTCCAGGGAATCACCTTGGTCAAAGGGCCGGCTCGACCCGGATACGTCGTTCGGGCCCGAGTGGTCGGCAAGCACCTGTGCGGCAATCGGGTCGGCCGGTAGCAGAAGTAGGAAGCCCTCCTGCTGCCGCAGCAGCAAATACGGCAGCTGCGCCTCGTGGAGCCGACCCAACAAGTCGGACTCGTCCGGGGGCCCTTTTCGCGCCCTCAGCACGACGAGGACGACGCGACCTTCGGCGGCGAAGCCGGCCCGAAGCAGTCGGCGGCGTCTCGTCTGTGGTGGGAGGGCGTGCGACAGCAGTTCGGAGAGCGTCTCAGCTCCCTCCCGGCGCAGCGTTTCCCGTTCGTGGCGCACAATCGTGAGCAGGAGCGAGGCGACCGTGGCGATGTGCTGCACCACGGCCAGGCCTGCGGGTTGCGCGCCGTACCGGCCTTGCGCGAGCAGGTAGCCGGCGGTGCCACCGGGGGCCTGCACCGGCAGCACGAATCCTCCTGGGACCGTAGGTGGAGCGGCCGGGGACAAGGGCAGCAGGCTCGCCTCGGATGGACCGGGAGTGCGAACCCCGGGCAGCAGGGGGCGGCTCTGCGGGGTGCACAGGTAGAGGTCGTAGCCGGACAGCCGTTCCAGCCGGCTGAAGATCTCCGCGATCTCGAGGTTCTCGACGGTGATCCACCGCAGGGCTCCGAAAACCTGCAGTTGCGCACCCAGCCGCTGGCCCATGTCGGCCTGGACAGCGGCGGCGACCTCCTGCGCGATGGCGATGAAAGGGACGGGGAGGGGGACCTCCAGGACGGGCATCCCGCGCCGGTCGGCCGCGGCCAGGAACTCCTTGCGCAGGACGGGAACGTGGAGCTGCTCCGACAGCGCGAGCGCCGCCACTCCTGCGTCGTCAAGCCGTTCGAGGTAGGCGCGCTGCCCTGCTCCGCTCTTGGGGATCGCCAACCCCGTGGTCATGATGATCTCCGAGCCCAGCAGCCACGGGCGGGGGTCCGCCAGCTCGCTCACGTGCGCCCAGGACACCGACCGGCCGAGCCCCGCAGCTCCTGCCAGCACGCTCAGCTGCAGGGCAGGAGAGCGAACGACGTCCTCAACGGTGCAGTGCGTGGAGGCAGACACACGGCCATCCTGCCTTGTGGTTGCACACAAAGGAAGCTGGTCCAGTTCATGCCCACCACCGTTGCAGCGGTGTCGTGTACGTCACACACTCGGCGAGGCCAGGCGACGAGCCTGCGAAACAAGGAGCCTCATGACAAGCCACCGGCTGGAACGGACCACCGTCCGCGACGAGCGGCCGGCGACCGCCATCGAGATCCGTTCGATCGACTACGTCCCGGCTTCGGAACGCCACGGGCACGTTCGCGACCAAGGTCCTTTCTGGTTCCTTGGCAACTTCCAATTCTTCACCATCGCCATCGCCATCGGCTTCCTCGGCCCGAGCTTCGGCCTCAGCCTCGGCTACTCCGTGCTGGCTGGTGCCCTGGGCATCGTCTTCGGCACGTTTTTCATGGCTTTTCACGCCACCCAGGGCGCCCGCCTGGGCCTGCCGCAGATGATCCAGTCGCGCGCACAATTTGGCTACCGGGGGGTCGTCGTCGTCCTGTTCGCCTCCCTGTTCACCTTTTTCGCCTTCAACGTCGTCGACACCATCCTGGTCGATGCAGGGCTGCACGGGATCTTCGGCTGGAACCCGACCGCGGTTGGCATCTCGATCACCACTGTGGCAGCGGTGCTGGCCATCTACGGGCACGACTGGCTGCACAAAGTCTTCCGGCTGCTCTTCTTCGTGTCATTCCCGTTCTATGTAATTCTTTCGCTGGGGATCCTCACCGGACAGGCCGGCGGCCACGCGCCGATCGCCGGCGGCTTCACGCTGGTGGGCTTCACCTCGATGTTCACCGCCA
>JAYUMN010000395.1:0-1508 GCA_043762595.1 Frankiales bacterium | reverse complement strand
AACACATCGGGGACGTACCCGGCGGTCAGCACCTGGGCCGGATCGAAGTGGCCGACCAGTCGGGCCGGCGTCAGCTCGGCGTTGCCCTCGACCGGCACGAACCGCACACCCACGGCGGACGCCGCACCGCGCAGCAATGTGGACTTGCCAGTACCCGGTGGACCTTCGAGCAGCACGTGGGTGCCGGCGGCGAGCGCCGCGACGAGCAACTCGACCTCCCGGCGGCGGCCGACGACCTCGTTATCGAGGGCGTCGACCGCCGGGCGACCGAATGGACCTGCTTGCATCAGTGCTCGTGGATGAGCACGCCCCGGACGTTCTTGCCGCTGAGCAGGTCGTCGTAGCCCTGGTTGACCTGCTCGAGGGTGTAGGTGTTGGTGATGATCTCGTCGAGCTTGATGTCACCGCTCTGGTAGAGGCCCAGGATCTTGGGGATGTCGGTGGTCGGGTTGCAGTCGCCGAACAGGCTCCCCTTGAGGGTCTTCTTGAACAGCGTCATGATCGTGCCCGGCAGGACGATGTTGTTGATCGCCAGCTTGTTGAGCCCGGTCAGGACGATCGTGCCGCCCTTGCCGGTGGCGTTGAACGAGTCGCTGATGATCTCCTCGGTGACGATGCCGGCGGTGATGATCGTCTTGTCGGCGCCGTTGCCGTTGGTCATCGACTGCGCCAGCTCGATCGCTTCGGCGGCGCTGGCCACGGCGTGCGTCGCACCGAGCTCCATTGCCTTCTCCCGCTTGTTCTCCAGCGGGTCGACCGCGATGAGGTTCTTTGCGCCGGCGTAGCGCGCGCCCTGGACGGCGTTGATGCCGATGCCACCCACACCGACGACGATGACCGTCTCGCCGGGCCGCACGTTGGCCGCGTTGACCGCTGACCCCCAGCCGGTCGGCACACCACAGCCGACCAGCACGGCTTTGTCCAGCGGCAGGTCCTCGTCGACCTTGACGACGGAGTTCTGGTGGATCGTCGCCCACTGGCTGAAGGTGCCCAGCATGCACATCGCCCCGTAGTCCTTGACCGGGCCCGGGCCGGTGAACGGGAAGCGCTCGCCCGGCAGATAGCCCTCCAGGATCGTCGCGCCCATGTCGCAGATCGCCTGCTGGCCGGTCGCGCACCAGCGGCAGACCCCGCAGTTGGGGATGAACGAGCAGACGACGTGGTCGCCCACCTTGACCCGGGTCACGCCGGGGCCGACCTCCTCGATGATCCCGGCACCCTCGTGCCCGAGCACCATCGGCAGGCGCGCCTCGAGGTCACCGTGTGAGATGTGCACGTCGGAGTGGCACAGGCCGGCATGGGTGTAGCGGATGAGCACCTCGCCCTCGCGCGGACCATCCAGATCCAGCTCGACGATCTCGATCGGCTTGCCGACCTCGTACACGACTGCGGCCTTGGTCTTCATGCGCTCGTCCCTCCAGGGGTCAGGTGTGCATCCGTGTTGCGCACCGTAGGCCCTCGGTCCGACAACACGCATCGACTGTCGCTACGAGCCGAGCCAGGCCGCT
>JAYUMN010000394.1:0-1706 GCA_043762595.1 Frankiales bacterium | reverse complement strand
TGCGGCGGTCTTCGATGATCCCAACCTCGTGTCGTGTGCCGGCCTCGCGCCGGTTCTGGAGCTCGCCGAACGAGCCGGCCTGCAGGACCTGGTCGGTGAACACGTCCGGATCGACAGGCCCGGCGGTGGCAACGCCCGCCTGACACACCACGTCGGTCAGGGGGATGGCGACTCGACCGGTTCCGGTTGCGAGCTCCAGTGCCGCCCCCTGGCCCGCCAGGTCAGCGAGGAAGTCCACGGCTGGATCAAGAACCTCGGAGGAGAACATCAAGGCGGAGCTCTCGTCGTACCGGGCGGCGATTTCGTGATCCCACAGGTCGCTATTGGTCATCGCGACAGCGTGTCCCATCACCGACCGCTACTCCACCGGATTCGCCGTGACCCGGCGCGGAGCCAGAAGCCGACGATCGCCTCTCGGACCCAGAGGCGCCTACGTTTCATCGAGCAACGCTGACCGGATGTGGTCTGCCTCTCGCCCGAGCCACTGTTCCGCGCGGGGCATCCGGTCCTTGAGGCCCTCGTCCCACCAACGTTTGAACACGGGGTCGACCTCGGCTGCCAGTCGCATGGTGACGTGCGCGTTTCGGGACCAGGTGACCGCGGCCGGCACGAGGGCCTCTCGCTGTGCGCGGTCGAGGCCGTAGGCGTCCGCGAAGATCCGTACCCGCCTGGCGGCATCTGCCTCGCGCAGCGCGGGCGGACGGTCGACTGGGTGTAGCAGTGGGACCCACCAGGAGAGGGCGTTGACGCTGTCGAGGACCCGCGTGGTCGGGCGTGCGAGGTCGAAATCGATGAAGGCGGCTGGCAGGCCAGCGCGGAGCACGACGTTCCCTGGGCAGTAGTCCTGGTGGCACACCAGCTCGGGCGAGTCGAACAAGGCCGGCAGATCGGCCGGCGGCGGACCGGGGATGCTGCCCCAGACTGCGTCGGTCGGGGGCAGCCAACCCTCCGACGCGTCGTGCAGAGCACGGACCAACCGCGCGAGTTCCTGCAGGACGCCTTCGGTGGTGGCCCAGCCCGGCAGGGGCTCGGTCGGTACGTCCCCCGGCACGAAGGAAAGCACCTCACGTCCCTGCTCGTCGTAGCCGAACGCCTCGGGGACGAAGGTGACGCCCCGCTCCCGCAGATGGCGCAGGTAGGCCTGAACAGGCGCCGTAAACGGACGCACAGGCCTGCGCACCGTCGCCCCGATGCGCACAACGCGCGTCACGCCCGAGTCGGCCAAGACCTGCTCATCATGGCCATTCATAGAAAACAACGTAGCGACGGTTCTCAGCCTTCATGTTCAGCCGCATCGAGTCACCACTCGCCCGCCTGCGTGGAGCCCGCGCCTGGCGGGGGCACGCAGCCGGCAGTCGAGTCGAAGTTGGGCGCGGCCGGCGTCAGAGCTGCCCTCGGCCTGCTCGCAGCGAGCGAGCAGCTCAGGGTGGCTCATCCTCAGCGCCCTGGCACATGCTCTGCCAGCGGCAGAGAGCGGATGCGCGGTGGCGTCCGGTCTCTGCCTGCGGTTGCACGTGGCCGCGGCTCGACCGAACTTTCGCTTGTAGCGTTGGTCGCACCTTGGGGCCGCACGTCGGGCGGTGGCATGATGGGCTGCGTCGCAACCATGGGGGCGTCTCATGCGGGTGTTGTTCTCGTTGCTGCCGGCTCGGGGAAGTCTTGAGCCGTTGCTGCCGGTGGCGGCGGCTCTCCGCGAAGCTGGCCAT
>JAYUMN010000393.1:0-13031 GCA_043762595.1 Frankiales bacterium | reverse complement strand
GATGTCGCGGGCGTACTCGCGCTGGGCCTGGCTGACCTTGAGGTCCCCACCGGCGGTGAAGAAGTTGGTCGAGAAACCGTCCAGAAAGGCGAGGCGGTCTCCGGTCACACCGGCCTGGAAGCTGGCGATGGTGGCGTCGTCCAGTCCGCCGTCGGGGTTGTCGGCGGACTTGAAGAGGTACGGCGGGACCGCGGCGGCCAGGACCGCCTTAGCGACCCGGTCGGTGCCGAACGTGGCGATGTAGCGGACCACCTCACCGCCACCCATCGAGAAACCGACGAGGGTGACCTCGTGCAGGTCGAGCTCGGTCAGCAGCGTGTTGAGGTCGGCGGCGAAAGTGTCATAGTCGTAGCCGTTCCAGGGCTGGGAGGAGTCCCCGAAGCCGCGACGGTCGTAGGTGATGACACGGTGGCCGGCCTCGATCAGGGCGGGGATCTGGTTCTCCCACGAGCGGCCCGAAAGCGGCCAACCGTGGATCAGGACGACCGGCTTGCCGGTGCCGTGGTCCTCGTAGTGCAACTCGATGGGGGTGCTGTTTTCGGTGCCGACGGTCAGCTTGCTCATGCGCTACCTCCAGAGGGTCAGGTCAGGGGTGAGTTCCCTCGAAGCAAGAGGAAATCCAGACGAACTATTCCGAGTCAGTGCAGGTGGACGGCGTCGAGCGCGGCTTGCAACGAGCGCCGGTAGCCGTCGGAGGTGTACGTCGCGCCGGAGACGGTGTCGATCAGGGCGCTCTGCGCCGCCACGGCCTCGCTCGCCAGCACCGGGAGCGCGGCGGCGCTGATCTGCCGGCTCTGCCCCCGGTCCCGGGGGTAGTCGATGGCGGTCGCTGCGACGACCCGGCCGGCGCTGACGCTGACCTGGACCTGGACCGGGCCGTACTGGGTGTCCACCGAGGCGCCGTTCACCGTGAGGACGCGCGCCGGGATGCCTGCCGCCGGGATGCCTGCCGCCGGTGGTGCTGCCGGCACGACGCCGGCCGGGGCCAACGCCTGCCCGGGCCGCCGGTGGCCGGTCCGGTTGGTGCTGGTCGGGTAGAGCAGCAGCAGACCGAGGGTGAGCGCCGTCGCGCCCAGGACCGCAGCGTTACGGCGGGCCGCGGTCACGTCGCGGCTCACCGGACGCCGGCCCGGTGGGCGGCGTCGAGGGCCGATTGCAGGGACTGCTGATAGCCCGCCGAGGTGTACGTCGCGCCGGAGACGGTGTCGATCCGGGCGCTCTGCGCCTGCTTGGCTTCGCCGTTGAGGATGGGGATGGCCTGGCTGCTGATCTGCTGACTCTGGCTCGCGTCGTGCGGGAAGTCGATGGCCTGTGCGCGGGTGAACCGGCCGCCCCGCAAGGTGAGCTGGACCTGGACGGGGCCGTACTGCGTGCCGACGGACGCGCCGTTGACGGTCGTCGTCGTCGTGGCGGGCGTGGCGGGCGTGGCGGTCGTCGCGACAGTCGCCGGGGTGCTGCTCCGGTGCCGGTTGGTGTGCTTCGCCGGACGTCGGCTGCGGGCCGGGAGCGCAGGCCCGGCAACTGTCGATGGACCCGGTTGCCGGGCGCCGGCCGCCGCAACGGCCGGCGTCCCTGGACTGCTGAGTCCGCTGGCGCGGACGCTGAGCCCGACCACCGCGACGGTGAGCCCGGACATGACCACGGCTACGCTGCGCCTCATCGGCCGGTCACCATGTGAAGCGCTCCTGGTGCAGCTGGGCCGGCGGCAGGCCGGCGGCTAGCGCCGCCTCGCCGGCTGCGTCCATCCAGGGGTCGGGGCCGCAGACGAACACGTCGTACGCGGCGAGGTCTGGCACGAGGTGCAGCAGGGCGTCGCTGTCGCGCCACTGGGCCCAGTCGCGGGGGAGCCAGGAGCTGCGGCCCGGGACGCGCGGCCCGGTGAAGTGATGAACGGTGATGCCACGCCGCCTGGCCAGCTCGTCGAGCTCGGCCCGGAAGACGAGGTCGGGCTCGCTTCGGGCGCGGTAGAGCAGCACGGCGTCGCCGGGGGCGTACGGCAGGTCTTCGAGCAGCGCCCGCATCGGGGTGATGCCGATGCCGCAGGCGAGCATGGCGACCTTGCTGCCGACCCGGTGCTCGCCGGTCAGCCGGCCGTACGGCCCCTCGATGAGCACCTTCGTGCCGGCCTGCAGTCGGCCGAGCCGGTTACTGCTGTCGCCGAGGTCCTTCGCAGTGATCTGGATCCGGCCGTGTCGGGGCGCGGCGGACAGTGAGTACGGGTTGCCCCGGGACCAGCCCGGGCCGTCCAGGAACCGCCAGATGAAGAACTGCCCGGCCTGCACCGGCAGCAGGTGCAGCCCCCGGCCGCCCATTCGCACGGTCACGACGTCCGGGCTCTCCCGGACGATGGAGGTGACCGTGATGCCGTGCCGCAGCGTCCGCCAGATCGGCAACCCGACCCGGAAGACCACGACCGCCCCGGCGGCGGCCAGATAGGCGGTCCACCAGTAGGCGCGGGCGAGCGGCGAGGTTGCGAAGTCCGCGCCCGTCCAGATCTCGTGCGGTACCGAAAGCCCGACGCCGAGGTAGGCGTAGAGGTGCAACAGGTGCCAGGACTCGTAGCGCAACGCCCGCCGGGCGACCCGCACCGACGTGACGGCGACGGCGGTGAGAGCCACCGTTGCGGCCAGGGCCAGCAACATCCCGGCGTACGACGTGACAAGGGTCCAGGTCTCGTGCACAACATCGGTGTGCGCGGCGAGGGAGTAGCCCAGGGTGATGAGCACGATGTGCAGGAGCAGCAGGTTGAACGACCAGAAGCCGACCAGCCGGTGGCGCCTGGCGAGCTCATGCTGGCCGTAGCTGCGCTCGATCATCGGGACCCGGGCCATCAGCAGGACCTGCACGAGCAGCAGGTCGGCGGCCACGAGACCGGACAGCCGGCCGAGCGAGGTCAGCAGCTGCGCCGGCGATGTGCCAAGCGATTGCAGACCACGACCGGACAGCCACAACGCGATGACCACCAGCGCGCTGGCCCAAGCCCCGACGGAGGCCGCGTCGCGCCACCACGCCGGCGTCGCGCGGACGCGCACCCTGGCGGGGACGGTCGGGCGGACGGTGGTACGGGTTGGCATACACTCAGGATCCCGGTGCTTTCTTGGTGCTTTCTGGGAGTGTCGGTAGGACGAGTTCGAAGGCTGCACCGACGTCCGCCGGGACGAGCCGGAGCTGACCGCCGTGTCGATTGGCGACGTCATGGGTGAGCGCCAGCCCCAAGCCGTAGTGGGCCCGGCCGCTGCGCTGGCCACCGGAGTGGAAGCGACGGAGCACCTGCTGGGCCTGCTGGGGCGCGATGCCCGGACCCGTGTCGTGCACCGCCACGATCATGTTGCGCCGGTCCTGGCGGGTCGTGACGGTGACCGAACCACCGGGCGGGGTGTGGTCGATGGCGTTGTCGACCAGCGCGAGCACGGCCCGCCGCAGCGCCGGTGCCGAGCCGAGGACCCAGTACGGCCCGCTGCGGTGACTGCCGGACGTGAGGGCGACGTCGGCCTGGTCGGCGTGCGCCCGCGCGCTGTCGACCGCCGCGTCAACCAGACCCGCCAACTCGGTGGGTCCGTGTGGCGCCTCGCCCCGCGGGTCGGCTGCGACGAGCAGATCCTCGACGACCTCGCCCAGCCGCTGTATGTCGTGGACGACCCCGCGTGAGTCGCCCAGCACCTGCGGATGCAGGTCGCTGCGCTGGATCGCCTGGTCCAGCATCTGGGCCCGGGTGCTGAGCAGGGTCAGCGGTGTCCGCAGTTCATGGCTCGCGTCGGCCACGAACGTCCGCTGCAACGCAAGGGCTTGGGCGAGTGGGCGGACGGCCCGGCGGCCGAGCAGCACACCGAGCAGAACGGCGAACGCCACCCCCACCACCGACGCGACGGTCATCGCCGTCAGCAGCCGGCTGCGCTGCTGGTGCTCAGCGGTCCGATCGAGCACCACCTGGACGATGCGGCCAGGTCGCGCCTGGGTGGCGACGCGGTAGTCCCGGCCATCGTCTGCGGACAGGTCGGTCAGCCCCGGTTGCCCGGCCGCCCGGCTGCGCAACCGCGCCAGGGCCGGGCCGAGGTCGGCTGGCAACCCCGGCGAGCTGGTCAGCAGGTCGCCTCGGACAAGCACCAGCCACGCCCCAGGTGGCGGGTCGACGACGTCGTCGGCGGAGGTCACCGTCGAGCGCAACAACGCATCGGCTGCGTTGGCCTGCCCCCGCACGACGGTCAGCGCGACGAGCACGACGAGCAGCACCATCGCAACTGTCACCAGGCCGACGGCCTGCAGCGCCACGCCCCGGGCTGCCCTGCGGACCAGGGCGTCGTCGCCCGTCACGACTCGCCCAGCCGGTAGCCGAGTCCGCGCACGGTGCTGATGACGCCGCTGCCGAGTTTGCGCCTGCAGTAATGGACGTAGGTGTCGACGACATTTTCCGACTCGGCCTCGCCAAAGGCCCGCGCGAGCAGCTCTCGGCGGCTAAACACCTGCCCCGGCCGGGCCGCGAGAACCGCGAGCAGGGCGACCTCGCGTTCGGACAGCTCCACCTGCTGCCCGTCGGTCCGGCGGACCGTGCGCTGGTCCAGCTCCAGCCGGCCACCCGGGATGGGCAACACCCGCGCCCGGTCCCGGGGGCGGCGCAGCAGGGCTCGCAGCCGGGCCAGCAGCTCGGTGAGCTCGAACGGCTTGGCGAGGTAGTCCTCCGCGCCCGCGTCCAGCCCGTCGACCCGGTCCTGTGTCGTGCCGCGTGCGGACAGCACCAGCATCGGGACACTGAGCCCCTCTGCGCGCAGCCGGGCGATCAGGTCGAGGCCTTCGATCGCCGGGAGCCCGCGGTCGATCACGAGCACGTCGAACGGCCGGGTCAGCGCCAGATGCAGGCCGCGCTGTCCATCGGGGGCGCGCGTCACGTCGTACGCCGCGTCGGCCAGCACCCGACCCAGCAGTGCGGCCAATCCCCCGTCGTCCTCGACGAGCAGTAGGCGGGCGCGCTCGGCCGAGGTCATGCGGCGAGTCTGCTGCACCATGCCAACATGCCGGATGCGCAGGACGTCACCACCCGCTGCTTCGCCCTGAGTCGCCCTGAGCTGCTGACGACGGCTGCAGCAGGGGTTATCTCGACTGGTGCGTACCTCATCGACGGGGCTCCGTATCTGGCGCGAGGCGTGGTCGGCGACCTGCTGGGCTTCGCCCTCCTCGGCGCGGTGGCTGCCGGGTCGAGGGCCCGGCTGCGACACGAGGCGGTGGTCTGCCTGGCCTGCATCGGCGCGGTCGTTGCAGCCCGGCCGGTATGGCCACTACGGTTCGGCGAGCCGGTCTGGTGGGGTCTGTTCGGACTCGGTCTCGCGGCGTACGTCGTACTGCGCAAGCGGGTCTGCGACTGAACGGGTCGTGGGACTTGGCTTGGCTAGGCTGGCGGCGCCAGGAGGGCTCGCCTAGTGGCCGATGGCGGCGGTCTTGAAAACCGCTGAGCGGGGTGACTCGTTCCGTGGGTTCGAATCCCACGCCCTCCGCTGACCTGCTGTTTCTTGTGCGGACCACGTCCCAGGCGTTCGCGTACGCCCCTGACGTACCCGGAACGTTCGGGTGGCCTCGCCATCGGTCCGGACTCGGCCCACCTCTCGGACCGGCCAGCTGGCAGGTCCCTGTATCCTGCTCCACCGGTGGTCCAGCAGGGCCTCCAGGAGGCTTCGCCTAGCCCGGTCTATGGCGCCGCACTGCTAATGCGGTTTGGGTCTCAAGCCCATCCGGGGTTCAAATCCCCGAGCCTCCGCTGCGCCATCGGTACGCCGTACCGGTGGCGTCCCGGGCCCGCGGGGTGCGTTTGGCCCGGCGTACCCACTCGATGCCTGACGGCACCGCGTATCGCCTGGCTGCGCATCTGCGACGCGTCCAAGTGGCAACCGGCCGGTCGTGTCGGTGGGCTCGCCTAGCGTGCCGGGCATGCGGCTCCTGCACACCTCCGATTGGCATCTGGGCCGCTCCCTGTACCGCGCCGACCTTCGCAGCGACCAGGCTGGGTTCGTCGACCATCTGGTCCAGACGGTGCGGGACGAACGCATCGACGTGGTGCTCGTGGCCGGCGACGTCTACGACCGGGCGGTCCCGCCCGTCGACGCCGTGGACCTGTGCGACACCGCCCTCCGGCGGCTGCGCGACGCCGGCGCCCGGGTCGTCGTCATCAGCGGCAACCACGACAGCGCCCGGCGCCTTGGAGTCAACGCCTCGCTCGTCGACGCCTCCGGCGTGTTCCTGCGGACCCGTCCCGAGCGGTGCGCTGAGCCCGTAGTGCTCGACGGCGTCTCGTTCTTCGCGGTGCCCTATCTGGAACCCGACGCGGTGCGCGGCATGCTGCCCCCCGACCCGGGCGGCGGAGCGCAGCAGCCGCGCGGGCACGAGGGAGTGCTCGGCCGGGCCACGGCCTGCGCCCGGGCTGCGCTGACGACCCCGGTCTCGGTGGTCCTGGCGCATGCCTGGGTCGGCGCTGGGCTGTCCAGCGACAGTGAGCGCGACATCACCGTCGGTGGCGTCGGCGCCGTGCCGGCCTCGCTGTTCGACGGCTTCACCTACACCGCGCTGGGTCATCTGCACGGACCGCAGATCCTGGCCCCGGGGTTGCGCTATTCCGGCTCGCCACTGGCCTACTCCTTCTCCGAAGCCGGTCACACCAAGGGCTCGTGGTTGGTCGAGTTGACCGTGTCCGGCCTCGGGGTGGTCGAGCACATCCCGGCCCCGGTGCCGCGCCGGCTCTCGACGCTGACCGGCACCCTCGAGGACCTGCTGGCCTCAGCCGCGCACCGCGGCTGCGAGGCTGACTGGCTGTCGGTCGTGCTGACCGACCCGGTGCGCCCCGAGGACCCGATGACCCGGCTGCGCAGCCGCTTCCCGCACGTCCTGGTGCTCGAGTGGGCACCGGTTGACGCCCCGGTCGACGACCGATCCTACGGCGCGCGGGTGCGCGGCCGCGACGACCTCACGGTGAGCGCCGAGTTCGTCCGGCATGTTCGGCACAGTGCGGCCACCGACGAGGAACGGGCGCTGCTCGCCGAGGCGTTCGAGGCCGGTCGACTCGCGGTGGCAGCGCGGTGAGCTGGCAACCGGCGGCCGCCAGGTCATGCGTCATGGGCGGCGGACCGTGAGGCCGCACCGGCTTCGCCTCACGGCGTTCGGTCCGTTCGCCGGGACGGTGGAGGTCGACCTCGATGCCCTCGCCGGCAACGGGCTGTTCCTGCTCCACGGCGAGACAGGCGCCGGCAAGACGACCTTGCTGGACGGCCTCGGGTTCGCCCTCTACGGCACTGTCCCGGGCGAGCGGCAGAAGGCCAAGCGGCTGCGCTCGGACCACGCCCCTGCCGACCTGCGCACCTCGGTGCAGCTCGAGGCGACGCTGGCCGGCCGTCGACTGCGGATCACCCGGTCCCCCGTGCAGGAGCGACGTAAGACCCGAGGCGAGGGTGTCACGACTGAGCAGGCCAAGGTGTTGCTCGAGGAGCACGTCGCTGGCCGCTGGTCGACCGTGTCGACGCGTATCGACGAGGCCGCTGCCGAGCTCGACCCGCTGCTGGGCATGTCGGCCGAGCAGTTCTTCCAGGTGGTGCTGTTGCCGCAGGGTGAGTTCGCGCAGTTCCTGCGGGCCAAGTCGGACAAGCGCGGTGAGCTGTTGGAGCAACTGTTCGGCACCGCCCGGTTCGGCGCCGTGGAGGACTGGCTCATCGGCCGCCGGATCGCCACCGGTCGAGACGTCGAGGCTGGCCGGGAACAGCTCGAGCTGCTGCTCGCCCGGCTGGACCAGGCTGCCTCCGTCGGCGAGCCGGCGCCCGCCGATGGCGCCGGGCCGGACCCAGGTCCGGGGGATGACCCGGTCGGTTGGGCCCGGTCTCTGTTGGCTGAGGCTGAGGGGCGGGCGGCCGCTCGGCGAGCCGGCGTGGAGCGGGCCGAGCTGGTGCGTCGGGACAGCAGGGCCAGCAACGAGGCCGCCGAGCAGTTGCTCAGCCGGCAGCGCCGCCGGGCTTCGGCTGTTCATCGTTCGGTCGCGCTGGCCGGGCAGGCCCCGAGCCTGGCCGCGCTCGGAAAGGAGTTGCGGGCCGCAGGTCGGGCCGCGGGGTTGCAGACGGCGTTCAGCGACCTGACCACCCGCACGAGCGCGGCTACGGCGGCAGCAACGGCTGAGCAGGCAGCCCGAGCCGAGCTGCCGGGTGCTGGGCTGCCGGGTGCTGGGCTGCCGGGTGCTGGGCTGCCGGGTGCTGGGCTGCCGGGTGCTGGGCTGCCGGGTGCTGGCGCCCATCGCGATGCTCCGCCGGCGCTGCTGCGGGATCGTGCGCAGGCCTTTCGAGAGCGCAGCGGAGCGCTCGACGGGCTGCGGGGGGTGGCCGATGCGCTGGCCGAGGAGCTGGCTGTCGTGGCGGCCGCGACCGAGGAGGCGGCCCTCGCCGGTGCCACTGCGGCCAGGTGCGCGGCCCAGCTTGATGAGCTCCCAGCCCGGCTCCAACGTGCGCAGGCGGCGGTCGACCAGGCCCGGGCCGCCGCTGTCCAGCTCCCCGCAACCAGCGCTGAGCTGGCTCGGCTGGAGGTCGCGGTGGCCGACGGGGCAGCCCGCGCCGGCGCCCGCGCCGAGCGGGCCACCGCGGCGGCGGCGCTGCTGGCGGCTCGTGAGCGCTTGGTGGCGCTGCAGGAGCAGGCCCAGCAGGTCCGCGAGGCCCGCTTCGACGCGATGGTCTACGAGCTCGCCGCGACCCTGGTCCGCGGCGAGCCGTGCTTTGTCTGCGGGTCGCTGGAGCATCCCGACCCCAGTGAGGTGCAGGGGGAGCGGGTCGGCCGGGACGACGAGGAACTGGCCCGGGCCAAGGCCGCCGCCGCCGCCGGTGAGGTGTCGTCGCTGCACGCCAAGCTGGCTGCGATCGAGGCGACCCTCGCCGGGCTCGACGCCCGCCTGCTCGACGTCGGCCCGGAGACACTTGCTGACCGGGTGGTCGCCCTGGCCGGCGAGCTGGGCGGCCTGTCCAGGCTGCTCGACGGTGGCGACGCCGCGGACCGGGCTTGGGCCGAGCTGCAGGCAACCCAGGCCGACCTGGAGCGGGAGCGGGCTGCCGCCGCAGCCGAGCAGCTGGCCGCGCAACGGCGTGCCGATGAGGCAACGGTCCGGGCAGTGCGGTCCCGCGACCGGCTCGCGGCTGAGCTGGGCGGTTCGGTCGATCTCGACGCCGCCATCGCCCGGGTCGCCGCTGAGGTCCAGGGCTGCGACGCCGCCGCCGCCGCCGCCGAGGCCGCCGACCGGGCAAGGGCGGAGCTGGTGCGCGCCGAGCTTGCGTTGCGGGGGGCGACGAGCGCGGCCGGCTTCGCCGATCCGGATCAGGCCCGGTCCGCTGGGCGCACCTCGGACTGGGTCGAGGCAACCGAGCAGCAGCTCAGGGCGCATGCCGATGAGCTGGCAGGGGTCACCGCGCAGCTGGCCGACCCCGACCTCGACGTACCGCTGGAGCCGCCGGCGGACGTGCACGGTGCGCAGCTCGCGCTGACCGCCGCCGACGAGGTGCTGGCGGCGGCCCTTGAGTTGGCGGCGACGGCGCGGGAACGGGTGCGGGCGGTGGGGTTGCTCGTGCCGGAGCTGACGGCGGCGTTGGCCGCCCTGGCACCACGCGAGGAGCGCGCCGCCTCGGTCCGACGGCTCGCCGACCTGTGTACCGGCGCCGGCCAGAACACCCTGAAGATGTCGCTGTCGTCGTTCGTCCTCGCGGCCCGGCTCGAGCAGGTCGCGCTCGCCGCGAGTAGCCGACTGCTCCGGATGTCGCAGGGGCGCTACTCGTTGGTGCACACCGACGCCTCGTCGCGGGGTGGCGCCCGGTCGGGGCTCGGCTTGCTGGCTCGCGACACCTGGACCGGCCAAGACCGGGAGACCAGCACGCTGTCCGGCGGCGAAACCTTCCTGGCGTCGCTGGCCCTGGCGCTCGGCCTGGCCGATGTGGTGGCGACCGAGGCTGGTGGCGGCCGGATCGATGCGTTGTTTGTCGATGAGGGCTTCGGCACCCTGGACGAAGACACCCTGGACGAAGTGATGGATGTCCTGGACGGGCTCCGCGATGGCGGCCGGGTCGTCGGGCTGGTCAGCCACGTCGCGGAGTTGCGGCAGCGCATCCCGGCCCAGGTGCACGTCCGCAGGGGCCGCAACGGCAGCGAGCTACGGGTGCTTGGTTGCTGACCGACGATCGGGCTCAGCCGTGGGCTCCCGGGCTGGCCGCCGCCGGCGACTCGGGCGGTGCGGCGAGCGGGAGGCGGACCCGCACCGTCGTCCCACCGCCGGGGGTTTCGCCGAGTTCGACCGTGCCGGCATGGGCGTGCACGATCGAGGCGACGATCGACAGCCCGAGGCCGGTGCCGCCGCTGGCCCGGGTGCGCGAGGCGTCGGCCCGGAAGAATCGCTCGAACGCCCGGCCCCGGTCGGCCGCGTCGATCCCCGGGCCGGCGTCGATCACCTCCACGACCGCTTCGCCGCACGCGGTACCGATGCGCACGACGACGGGCGGCGCGCCGTGCACCAGCGCGTTGGTGACGAGGTTGCCGAGCACCTGCCGCAGCCGCTGGGCGTCGCCGGTGACGATCGGGGCGATATCGGGGCTGGCGGCGACGAGCTGCACGTTGCCGGCGGGCGACGCCGCGTGGACGGCGGCGGAGGCGAGCTCGAGCAGGTCGACCGGCTGGCGTTCGAGGGGGCGCTGCTGGTCGAGCCGGGCGAGCAGGAGCAGATCCTCGACGAGCAACCCCATCCGGGCCGCCTCATCTTCGACCCGGCGCATCGCCCGGTCGACGTCGGCAGGTGAGGGCAATGCGCCCTGCCGGTGCAGCTCGGCGAAGCCGCGGATCGAGGTCAGCGGTGTGCGCAGCTCGTGGCTCGCGTCGGCGACGAACCGGCGCATCCGGTCCTCGGACTGTCTGGCCTGCTGTTCGGAGGCCTCCCGCTCGTGGAACGCCCGCTCGATCTGCCCGAGCATTGAGTTGAAGGCCCGGGACAAGCGCCCGACCTCGGTGCGTGGGTCGCTCTCGGGCACCCGGCGGGTCAGATCGCCGGCCGCGATCGCCTCAGCCGTCGTCTCGACCGCGACGAGCGGCCGGAGGGAGGACCGCACGACGAGGTAGCCGAGCACGCCGAGCACGGCGAGCACGAGCAGGCCGACCACGAGCTCGATCCGGGTCAGCCGCCGGGTGGTGCTGTCGACGTCGCGCAGGTCGAGCGCGACAACCGCCGTCCCACCGTTGTCGACCCGCACCGCCAGCGCACGAAACCGGGACTCCCCGGAGCGGCTTGGCACGGTGAACAACCCAGTGCTGATGACCTGCGCAGCGGGCAACGCAGGCGTCGAGCCCAGCTCGGCTGCGGGCACGCTCGGTTGGAAGAGCAAGCTGCCGTCAGCCGCGGTGATCCGGACGTAGTAGGCGCTGAACTCGTCGAAGCGCGGGCCGCCGCGCCGGCCAGGCGGACCCCGCCCGTCATTGGGCCGCAGCAGGGCCTGGCTGGCGGCGGTCAGCTGGCTGTCCACCCGCGACTGGAGATAGCCGTGCAGGACGCGGGCGGCGGACACTCCGGTCACAAGCAGCGCCAGGGCGGCCAGCGCGACCACGGCCGCGACGAGCTTCACCCGCAGCGGGGTCGACCGGGTCACGGCCGGGGCAGGCGCAGGACGTAGCCGACGCCGCGCAGGGTGTGCAGCAGCCGTGGCTCGGTCGTGTCGATCTTCTTGCGCAGATAGGACACGTAAGACTCGACCACGCCGGCCTCGCCGCCGAAGTCGTAATGCCAGACGTGATCGAGGATCTGCGCCTTGGACAGCACCCGGCCGGTGTTCTGCATGAAATAGCGCAGCAGGGTGAACTCGGTCGGCGACAGTGCGACGAGCTGACCGTCCTTCCACACCTCGTGGGTGTCCTCGTCGAGCTCGATGTCGGCAAACGCCAGCGAGCTGCCCGGCTCGGCGCCGGCGCCGCGTCGCAAGACCGCCCTGATCCGGGCGACGACCTCCTCCAGGCTGAACGGTTTGGTGACGTAGTCGTCACCGCCGAGGGTCAGTCCCATGACTTTGTCTTCGGTGCCGTCGCGCGCGGTGAGGAAGACCACCGGCGTGCGCAGGCCTTCGGCGCGTAGCCGGCGGACGACCCCGAAACCATCGAGGTCCGGCATCATCACGTCGAGGACCAGCAGGTCTGGGCGGAAGGTCCGGGCCGTCTCGATCGCCTCGAGGCCGCTGGCGGCGGTCGCCACCTCGAAGCCGGAGAAGCGCAGCGAGGCGGCGAGCAGCTCCAAGATGTTGGGTTCGTCGTCGACGACGAGCAGGCGCGCCTCGGTCATCCGCTGAGTCTGCGCCCTACAGCTGTGAGGTTGCTGTGGGTCAGCTGGTGGTCTGCAGGACGGGTTCGTCGACCGGCGCGGGTACGTCGGTACGGCGTACAAGGGCGACGGCCCAACCGAGCGCGCAGGTCAGCGCGCCGGCGAGCACGTCGAGCAGGTAGTGGTTGCCGGTGGCGATCACGACGACCGTGGTCAGCGCGACATGTGCCCAGGCGGTGGCGCGCCAGGCCCGGCTCGTCGTCATCGAGGCGACGGTCAAAGCGACCCAGACCGCCCAGGCGACGTGCAGGCTGGGCATCGAGCCGTACTCATTGGCCCGCTGCGCCACGCCGCTGGCGGTTTCCCAGGCGCCCCAGGTGTGCGACTGGGCGACGATGTCGACAAAGCCGGCGTCCGGCAACAGCCGGGGCGGCGCGAGGGGATAGGCCAGGAACACCGCGAGGCCGACCAGGTTGATGCTGACCAGCGCGGTGCGGGCCCGTCGGTAGGCGGTCGGCCGCAGCAGGTAGGCGCCGACCAGCACCACGGTCGTGACTGTGATGTGCGCGATGTCGTAGTAGTAGGCGGCCGGCGCGTGCAGCCAGCCGACCCGGTCGAGCAGCTGGTCGAACCGCTGCTCGACGCCAAAGTGCTCCACGGTCAGCAGCGCCCGGCCGTGCGCCACCGCCGCCTCTGTGCGCACCTTGGCCAGGCCCGCGACCTGGTCGTAGACGACGAGCAA
>JAYUMN010000392.1:0-2226 GCA_043762595.1 Frankiales bacterium | reverse complement strand
AGTCCTGGCGGTGGTCACGGCCGCGCCGTCGTCCGCGGTGACTGCCGTCAGCGTGACCAGGGTATCGCTCGATGCGGGCAGTGTGCGGGTTGACGGCCTCAGGGCGGTGGCGAGCGCACCGATCAGCGTCTCCTCATCTGAATCGACGGCGAGTGGCCGAGCCGACGGCAGCGGCCGGTTGAAGATGTCGGCGTCGGGCTACCGGTCGAGCACCTGCAAGGTCACCGTGATCGACGGTGCCACCGCGGTGGTGGCGACCCGCTCCGGATGCACCCCGCCCCCGCCTCCTGCGGGCGCTCCTGCACTGTCAACCGTCGCGCTGAGCCACACCTCGCTGAGCGCGGTCGGCACGCTGGTTGCCGTGCGGTGCTGCTGACGAGCGTCAGCGCTGCCCCGCTCACCGTCGGGCTGACCAGCAGCCGACCGGGCAACGCCCCCGTGAGCCAAGCGTTTGTCCAGGTGGTGGTTGGCTCGAACCAGGCGGTCTTCACGGTGAACCAGATCACAGCGGTGACCGCGCTGACAGCGGCGACCATCGCGGCGTCCGCCGGTGGCGTGACCAAAACAGCGCTGTTGACGATCAACCCGACACCGGCATTCGGCTCCGCTACTCCTGCGACCGAACTGGGACCAGCCTTCGTCGGCACCAACCTCGTCGATTCGTCGACCACCGGTAGGACGCTCAGCGGCACCGGCCGAGTGGGCGACGTCAGTTTCGACTTCATCGGGGGCCAACTCCCCGCTGGCATGTCGTCGGAAGCTTCTCGAACCTGTGGGCCACCGGAAGCGGTGGTGTCCTGCCGTACACCTGGGTCCGAGCGCCGGCACGTTCCCGCCGGGGTCTCGCTTGTCCAGGACAACCTCGGTGGTCCGCTGGTGCGTCTCACGGGCATACCGACGACGACCGGGACCGTCAGCTGCACGCTGCGGCGACCGATCTGACCGGCGCCACCACGACCCAGGTCTTCACTGTCACCGTGGGCTGAGGCACAGGGGCACGTCCCCCGGTCAGGCCGCGACAGCGCCTAGCGTCACGGGGTGCGCAGCTACGACGGACTCGACCTCGCCCAGCCAAAGCGGGTGCCGCCGCCGGTGGTGCCCGCTGACCTGGGCCTGGTGGTTGAGGAGGTGTTGTCCGGCTGGTGTGGCGCCGTTGTCGAGTGCGACAAGGAGCGGGTCAGCCTGGAGGACGGCCACGGCAAGGTGCGGGTGTTCCCGCTGGGCGTCTTCCTGCTCGACGGGGCGCCGGTGACCCTGGCCAGGCCGGCGGGGCCAGTCCGGGACACGCCCCGTCGTACGGCATCGGGGTCGGTTGCGGTGCGGGGGTTGACCGCCCGAGTGGCCAGGGGCAGCCGGATCTGGGTCGAAGGCAAGCATGATGCGGAACTCGTCGAGCGGGTCTGGGGCGACGACCTGCGGGTCGAGGGCGTCGTCGTCGAGCCGCTTGACGGCATCGACGATCTCGCCGGCCTGGTGCGCACGTTCGCCCCCACGGGTGGCCGCCGCTTGGGCGTGCTCGTCGATCATCTGGTGGCCGGAACCAAGGAGAGCCGCATCGTCGCCGGGGTCAGCAATCCGCATGTCCTGATCGCCGGCCATCCCTACGTCGATGTGTGGCAAGCCGTGAAGCCGGCAGCTGTCGGGATCGCCGCCTGGCCGGTGATTGCTCGCGGGACGCCCTGGAAGGAGGGCGTCTGCGTCGCGCTCGGCTGGGGTGCGTCGTGGCAGGGCTGGCAGCGGGTGCTGGCCGCGGTCGACAGCTACGCCCAACTCGAGTCTCCGCTGCTGCAGAGCGTCGAGCGGCTCATCGACTTCGTGACCGAGCCCGGTACCTGAAACGCGAACAGCGGCCCCCGTTCAGGGAGCCGCTGTTCGCGGTCGTGCCGGCCGGTCAGTAGTAGCGGCGGCGTGTCCCGCCGATCGGTACGAAGTTCAGGATCAAGCCGACGACCAGCAGAATCGCGCCAATCGTGACCAGGATCGGGATCGAGGCGACGAGCCCGATGATGAGCAGAATGAGTCCGAGGACGACCACGGTGAGCTCCGTTGCTTGTCATTGGATCGCACCGGTCGGTGCTTGGACACCAGATGCCCCTTCGCGCGACGATCACACTCGCAGCGCCGTTTATGGTCTTGGTCCGGGATGTCCGACTCGATTGATCCTTACTGTCCGGCGAGCCCTTCCCGATGTCCACCCGCGGCTCGCCTAGTGTCGGGAGCCAGCCT
>JAYUMN010000391.1:0-12803 GCA_043762595.1 Frankiales bacterium | reverse complement strand
CGTCCGATCTCCCCGCCGGTACCGGCGTACAGCACCCGGGTCGCCTGCCGCGTCGCCAGCTCGGACGGCTTCGGCACGCTTGTGACCGCGTAGCCGATGCCCACGAAGGCAACAAGTGCCAGCGCCAGCGAGCCGACGCCGAGCCCGAGAAGCTTCTTCCAACCGAGGTCCCTCAGGCGCCGCATGCCAGCAGTGTCGCCCGGTGCACCAGCCAGCACACCATGATCGACGTCACGGGTCGGCCACGGACCGCCGACTGCGCCGGGCGGGGGCTGTCCCCGGCGTGCCGGCCCGCCACGTCCGGATGAGGTGGTTCCAGGCACACGACAGGCACACCTCGATCTGGTAGACCGCGAAGTCCGGACGCTGCCCCGCGAACGCGGCGACCTGTCCGGTGGTACGCGCCGAGCCGTCGGCGTCGCCGAGCGCGGCGCCATAGACCCACAGCACCTCCCACAGCGGCTCGCGGCGGCAGACCGGGCAGGGCCGGTCGGTGGGCGCGCCGAGCGTCTGCGCCGCTCGCTGCAGATACGGGGAGGCGTCGCAGGCATCCGGCCGGCTGATCCGCCCGGCCGCGAGATCGGCCAAAGCGGCCCGCCGGGTGAGCGCGTGGTCCACCACATCACGCCGGATGCCCCGAGTTGCCGCCACCCCGCAAACGCTACGACAGCGACCGCGTGGTCGCGCGACCCCAGCCGTTCAGCCTGCGGATACCCCGTGTTGCATTGGCGGCTGCCCAGACGTACTCTCCTGTCTGCCAGCGCGATGTATCGCCCCGATACATCGCTTCGTCACCTACCCGCCCGCAGCGAAGGGACGTCCGGTGCTCGAACTCGCCGTCCTTGGCCTGCTGCACGAGGCGCCGCTGCACGGTTACGAGCTGCGCCAGCGCCTCAAGGCCACCCTCGGCACGTTCCGCGCCTTCTCCTACGGCTCGCTCTACCCGACCCTGCGCCGGATGCGGGAAGCCGGCTGGATCGCCGAGGACGAGGGCGACGCTCAGGTCGTCGCCGGCGCGCCGCCGCTGACCGGGCGGCGCGGCAAGGTCGTTTACAAGCTGACCGCCGACGGCAAAGAGCGTTTCACCGAGTTGTTAGCCGAGGCAGGTCCCTCAGCCTGGGAGGACGAGACGTTCGGCGTACACTTCGCCTTTTTCTCCCAGACCGCCCCCGAGGTGCGCGTACGCATCCTGGAGGGCCGGCGCTCACGACTCGAAGAGCGCCGGGAAGGCGTCCGCTCCGGGCTCGCCCGGACTCGCGGGCGCCTCGACACCTACACCCGCCAGCTGCAGGAACACGGGCTGGAGTCAGTCGATCGCGAAGTCCGTTGGCTCACCGAGCTGATCGAGACCGAGCGGCGGCAGCGCGAAAAGCCCTCCCAGCACCAACAGAACGGCACATGATGTCCCCCACCCCTCACAGAAGGAGCGCCCGAATGGGTTCCGTCCGCAAGCCCATCCGCGTGGCAATCGTCGGCGTCGGCAACTGCTCGGCGTCGCTTGTCCAGGGCGTCGAGTACTACCGCGACGCCGACCCCGCGGTCCGCGTCCCCGGTCTCATGCACGTCGAGCTCGGCGGCTACCACGTCCGCGACGTCGAGTTCGTCGCCGCGTTCGACGTCGACGCCAAGAAGGTCGGCCGCGATCTGTCCGAGGCCATCTTCGCCAGCGAGAACAACACCATCAAGATTGCCGACGTCCCGCCGATGGATGTGGTCGTCCAGCGCGGCACCACCCTCGACGGGCTCGGGAAGTATTACCGCGAGACCATCGAGGAGAGTGACGAGACCCCGGTCGACGTCACGCAGGCGCTGCGCGATGCCAAGGTCGACGTCCTGGTCTGCTACCTGCCGGTTGGTTCGGACCAGGCGGCGAAGTTCTACGCCCAGTGCGCGATCGACGCCAAGGTCGGCTTCGTCAATGCCCTCCCGGTCTTCATCGCCGGCACCCCCGAGTGGGCTGAGAAGTTCCGGGCAGCTGGTGTGCCGATCGTCGGTGACGACATCAAAAGCCAGGTCGGCGCGACCATCACGCACCGCGTCATGGCCAAGTTGTTCGAGGACCGTGGCGTGATCTTGGATCGCACCTACCAGCTCAACGTCGGCGGCAACATGGACTTTAAGAACATGCTTGAGCGCGATCGCCTGGAGTCCAAGAAGATCTCCAAGACCCAAGCCGTCACGAGCAACCTCGAGCACGATCTGGGCAAGCGCAACGTGCACATCGGGCCATCGGACTACGTTCCGTGGCTCGATGACCGCAAGTGGGCCTACGTCCGCTTGGAGGGCCGCGCGTTCGGTGACGTTCCACTGAACCTCGAGTACAAACTCGAAGTGTGGGATTCCCCCAACAGCGCCGGAGTCATCATCGACGCGGTGCGCTGCGCCAAGATCGCGATGGACCGCGGCGAGGGTGGACCGGTGCACGCGGCCAGCACGTACTTCATGAAATCCCCGCCCAAGCAGGTCCGGGACGACATCGCTGGCCCGGCGCTCGAGGCGTGGATCAAGGGCGAAAGCGTCGGCGAGCACGCTGCGCACGAGGCCGAGGTCGCGACCGACTAGCTCCTGCCATACCTGCGATGCCCGGTGCTCCCCTCGTGGGACGCCGGGCATCGCAGGTCCCGGATACATTCCTGCCATGGGCGCGGACGGGCAGTGAAAGGCAGACACGCGGTCCGCGAGTTGCTGGCCGAGCCCGACTTTCGCCGACTGCTTGGGGTGCGACTGTCCGGCCAGTTCGCCGACGGGTTGTTTCAGGCGGCGCTGGTGAGCGCGGTGTTCTTCGACCCGAACCGGGCGACGACCGCAACCGAGGCAGCGGTTGGTTTCGCCACGCTGCTCCTGCCGTTCAGCGTGGTCGGGCCATTCGCCGGCGTCTTTCTTGACCGTTGGCGCCGGCAGCGGGTGCTGCTCGTGACCAACCTCAGCCGAGCCGCGCTGATCGTGCTGCTCGCGCCGCTTCTAGCCGGCTTCGGACCGACCAGCCCAGCGGTGGTGGCCTTGACCCTGGTCATCATCTCGTGCAACCGGTTCGTGCTCTCCGGGCTGTCCGCGTCGCTGCCGCACGTCGTGCCGGGCCGCACCCTCGTCACAGCTAACTCGTTCACCACAACGCTCGGTGGGGGCGCCGCGGCGCTCGGTGGCGGGGTGGCCGCCGGCTTGCGCTCGGTCTTCGGCTCCGGCGACACGGGAGCCAGCCGCTCCGCATTGCTCGCCGCCGCCGTCTACGTCGTCGCGGCCCTGGTCGCCCGGACGGTCGCCGCCGACCGCTTCGGCCCGGATGACCAGCCCGAGCACGTCCGACTCCGCGACGCCGTCGCTGCCGTCGTCAGCGGCCTGACGTCCGGCGCCCGGCACGTCGCGGATCGGGGACCGGCGGCGCGCGCACTCGCCGCGATCAGCGCGCACCGCTTCTTCTACGGCCTGTCCTTCGTCGCGACGCTGCTGCTCTACGGCAAGCAGGGCTATCTCGGCAGGCAGTTCGCCACGCCTGCGCAGGCCTTCATCGGTCTCGGCGAGGTCGTCACCGCCTCGGTCGTCGGCGGCCTGCTCGCCGCGCTCGTCACGCCCCGGGTGACCAGGCGCACCGGCACCCAGACGTGGATCACCAGCGTGTTCGGGGCCGCGGCGGTCGTCGAGGTGGCGTTCGGCGCGCCGTACACGCACGTGGCGTTCCTGGTAGCCGCGCTCGGGCTCGGCTTCGTCGCGCAGGCAGCCAAGATCTGCGTCGACACGCTGGTGCAGGAAAGCGTGGAGGACGACTTCCGTGGCCGGGTGTTCTCCTTCTACGACACGTTGTTCAACCTCAGCTTCGTGTCGGCAGCTGCCGCCGCAGCACTGCTGGTGCCGTCATCCGGACGCAGCTACATCGTCATCACGGTGGTCGCCGGCGGCTACGCCGTGACCGCGCTCAGCTACGGCCTACTGACGCACCGCCGGGCGCCGTACGAAGCACCGGAGCCGGTCGTGGCGCTGCGCTGACCACTAGAGGCCGTGCCCCATCGCCCAGGCGCGCAGCTCGGCCTCGGCCTGGTCCGGCGGCAATGGTCCGCGCTCCATCCGCACCGCCAGCATGTGCTTGTACGCCGCACCGACGGCCGGCCCGGGCGGCAGGCCGAGCAGCGCCATGATCGCGGTACCGTCGAGGTCGGGACGGATTCGGCCCAGCTCCTCCTGTTCGGCGAGTACGGCGATCCGCGCCTCCAAATCGTCGTAGGCCGCTGCGAGAGCGGCCGCGCGGCGCCGGTTACGGGTCGTGCAGTCCGACCGGACGAGCTTGTGCAGCCGCTCGAGCTGGTCTCCCGCGTCGGTGACGTAGCGGCGCACCGCGGAATCGGTCCACTCGCCCCGGCCGTAGCCGTGGAAGCGCAGGTGCAGCTCGGTCAGCCGGAAGACCGCCTCGACGACGTCCTTGGAGAAGGTCAGCGCCTTGAGCCGCTTGCGGGCCAGGTGCGCACCTTTGACCTCATGGTGGTGGAACGACACGCCACCGTCGGCCTCGTTGCGCCGGGTCATCGGCTTGCCGATGTCGTGCAGCAGCGCGGCGAGCCGCAGCACGAGATCCGGGCCGGTCGGCTCGAGGGCGATCGCCCGCTCGAGCACCTGCAGCGTGTGCTCGTAGACATCCTTGTGCTGGTGGTGCTCGTCGATCTCCAGGCGCAGGGCCGGCAGCTCGGGCAGGATGACAGCGGCCAGGCCGGTGTCGACGAGCAGCTCCAACCCGGCGCGTGGGGCGATCCCGACGAGCAGCTTGGCCAGCTCGTCCTTCACCCGCTCCACGCTGATGATCGTGAGTCGGTCGGCCATCGAGGTCATCGCCGCGACCACCTCGGGAGCCACTCGGAAGCCCAGCTGGGCAGCGAAGCGAGCGGCCCGCAGCATCCTCAGCGGGTCGTCACCGAACGAGTCCTCCGGCCGGCCCGGGGTCCGCAGCACCCCGGCAGCCAGGTCAGCCAGCCCCCCGAAACTGTCCACGAAGGCGGCCGGCGAGCGCCAGTCCGGCAGGGCCAGGGCCATCGCGTTGATGGTGAAGTCACGCCGGGCGAGGTCTGCCTGAAGCGACGTGCCGTAGGTCACGACCGGGTTGCGAGAGCTCCGGTCGTACGCCTCCGCCCGGTAGGTCGTCACCTCCAGCTTGCTGCCGCGCTTGGCCAGGCCGACGGTGCCGAAGGCGATGCCGGTCGTCCAGGTGCTGTCGGCCCAGCCATCGAGGAGCTCAAGGACCCGGTCGGGATGGGCGTCGGTGGTGAGGTCGAGATCGTCACCGAGCCGGCCCAGCAGCGCGTCCCGGACCGACCCACCCACCAGGTGCAGCGCGTGGCCCGCCGCGGCAAACCGCTCACCGAGTTCGACCAGCAGCGGTGCGGCGCGCACCAGCTCGCGGACCGCGTTGCGCTGCAGATCATCCAGGGCAGGCACGAGGGACGATCCTACGGCGTGGCCCGGCGCGGTCAGCCTGCTGCGGTGCCCGCCCGGCCGGTTGCCCCGCCGTACGCTGGGCCGGTGTCGCCGCCTGTCCCCACCCCGCCGGTCCGCCGACCGCTGCGGCGGGTCGACGAGACGAGCGCCGGCGGGCTGGTGCTCGATCGCGTCGGGCTCGGTGCGCACGGGGCGCTGATCGGCCGACTCGACCGGCGCGGGCGACTGCTGTGGTCGTTGCCGAAGGGGCACCTCGAAGCCGGCGAGACCGACGTGCAGGCCGCCGTCCGCGAGGTCAGCGAGGAGACCGGGATCACCGGCCGGGTCGTCGGCAAGCTCGGCACGATCGACTTCTGGTTCGTCGCCGATGGCCGCCGGGTGCACAAGACCGTGCACCACTTCCTGCTGCTGGCCGCCGACCCGGTGCACGGGCTCGAGTTGTCCGACGCCGATGTCGAGGTGAGCGAGGTGGCCTGGGTGCCCTTGGCCGAGGTGTCCGGGCGGCTGGCCTACGCCGATGAACGGCGGCTGGTCGAGAAGGTGCCGGACCTGCTCGCCGAGACCGCGTGAGGCTGGCCCGCCTCGGTGCCGCCGCCGCCCTCGCCGTACTACCGGTGCTGGCGCCCGCTCCGGCCGCCGCCGCGCCGACCCCCTCGCCAGCCGCACCCAACGACGACGCACCGATCCACGTCGCCGTCACGACGCTCCTGCCGCGGGCGCCGGTTCCGGGTGGCCTGCTCGAGATCGCCGGGACCCTCACGAACCGGGGTGACAAGCCGGTGACGGTGCTGCGGGTGCTGCTGGCGATCGGCGATCGGGTCAGCGCCCGCGACCAGCTCCGCCGCGACGACGTCGACCGACCGGAGACGGTGCTGCGCCGGGCCACCGAGGTCAGGCCGGTGCTGCCGGCGCTGGCGCCAGGCCAGACGACCACCTTCGACGTCCGCACCACCGTGGGCGCGCTCGAGTTGGGCCAGCTCGGGGTCTACCCACTCGACGTGGTGGCCCGCGGGGTCTTCGACGGTCAACGCAGCAACCTGGGTCTTGCCCCGACCTGGCTCCCCTGGTTCGCCGGGGACTCGGTCCGGCCGCTCCGGGTCGCCGTGCTCTGGCCGCTGATCGACCAGCCCCGCCGCGGGCCGCGCGACATCATGGTCGATGACGAGCTGGCGACGTCCCTCGCCCCAGCCGGCCGGCTCGGGCAGCTGCTCGCCGGCGCGCGCGGGGGCGAGCTCGGCCAATGCGACGGGACCCCGCACGGCCCGCCGGCCGCCGCAACCGTCAAGCCGGCCGCCCCGCGGCCGGCCCGGCGATGCGAGGGCGTCCCAGTGACCTACGCGGTCGACCCCGACCTGCTCGACACGGTGAAGGCGATGACCAAGGCCTATCCGGTTCAGGCCGGCGAGCGGGTCCGGCCAGGGACCGGGACCACTGCGGCGGCCCACTGGCTCGGTGAGTTCGCTGCGGCACTCACCACCTCCTCGGTCATCGCACTCCCTTACGCCGACCCCGACATCGACGCGCTGACCAGGGACAGCCGCGGCAAGAACGACGTCGCGGTGGCCCAGAAGGTGGGCGCCGCGGTGGTCCGGGAGGTCACCGGCGCCACGCCGCTGTCCACGGTGGCCTGGCCGCCAGCCGGGACGGTCAGCGCGGCCGCGATGGATGCCATGCTGGTCGGCGGCACCCATGCGCTGGTGCTCGATCCGACCGCGTACGACGCACCGGCGGTCGAGCCCAACTACACCCCGGGCACCCGGGCCGTCCTGCCACCGTCGGCCGCGGGTGAAGCGGTCACCGGCCTGGTCGTCGACCACGAGCTGTCCGACCTGCTCACCTCGCAACGGACGGCCGGGCTCGGACCACGGCTCGCCGAGCAACGCTGGCTGACCGAGACCGCCATCATCGCGGCCGAGCAGCCGGGCCTGTCCCGCACGCTGCTGGTCGCGCCCCCGAGGCGGGGCCAGGTGCCGGCGCCGGTCGCGGCCGCAGTGCTGCGCGACCTCGGGCGGCTGCCCTGGCTCTGCCCGGTCCAGCTGGCTGACGTCGCGGCCGGCCGGGAGCGTTGCGCGGCCGACCCGCCCACCGGTCCGCCGCCGCCCGCCAGGCCGGAGTCCCGCGGCGACGCCCGGATCGGACCAAACGCGACGGCGCTGTCATCGGACCTGCTCACCAGGGTCGCCCGGGACCGGGACGCTGCCGTGCAACTCGTCGAGGCTGTCCTGACACCCGGCGCGTCGGCGTCACGCACCAACAGCCGGCTGCGCCGGGCCGTGGCCCGCTCCGAGTCGAGTGCTTGGCGGGCAGCCCCGGACGGTGACGCCGCGGCCGGCCGGCAGATGGCAAATCTGTTGACCAACGACGTCGCCGACCTGGTCGGACACGTCAAGGTGCGGGGCAAGCCACTGCTGCTCACCAGCAGCAAGGGCACCCTGTCGGTGAGCGTCGAGAACACCCTCGACGTGCCCATCGCGGTGCGGGTGAGGTTCTTTTCCAGTACCGCCACCTTGTCGACGCAGGAGACCGGGCTGATCGTGGTGCGGCCGGGCACCGCGCAGCAGGCTTCGGTGCGCGCCGCAGCCCGCAAGTCCGGTCGCTTCGTGGTCTTCGCCCAGCTGATGGACCGCGACGGCCACCGCTTCGAAGACCCCGCCGAGGTGGACGTCCGGTCGACCCGGTACGGCCGGATCGCCCTCGCGGTCACCGGGCTCGCCGCCGGCGTGCTCCTCGCGGCCGCCGGTGTCCGGATCGTCCGACGGGCACTGCGCCACGGGGCCGGATGACCGACCTGACCGGGCTCGGCCGCTCCACCCGCACGATGGCGATCGGCACGGTGGTCTCCCGCGGAACCGGCTTCCTGCGGACCGCGACGCTCACCGCTGTGCTCGGGCTCGGCGGCGTGGGGTTTGCCTACAACCTGGCCAACACCGCCCCGAACATCATCTACGAGCTGCTACTCGGCGGGGTGCTCACCAGCGCGTTCGTGCCGCTGCTCGTACGAGCAGCCAAGGAGCACGCCGACCGCGGCGAGGCCTACGCGCAGCGGTTGCTCAGCCTGACCGTCGTCGCGCTGGGCGCGTTGAGCCTGCTGCTCGTCGTGCTGGCCCCCGTCGTGGTCGACCTCTACACCTCCGGCCGGACACCGGCCGCCGACCGGGAGCTGGCGGTCACGTTCGCGCGCTATTTCCTGCCGCAGGTCGTCTTCTACGGCGCGGGCGCCGTCATTGGCGGCGTCCTGAATACGCGCGGCCGGTTCGGCGCACCAATGTGGGCGCCGGTCCTCAACAACGTCGTCGTGATCGCCACCGCTGCGCTGTTCCTCCTGCTTCCCGGCCGCCAATCGGCCGGCTCGTTGACGTCGCTGCAGGTCAACGTGCTGGGGATCGGCACGACGCTCGGCATCGTCGCGCAGACGGCGGCCCTCGTGCCGTCCCTGTTGGCCAGTGGCTTTCGCTTCCAGCCGCGCCTGGACCTGCGGGGCAGCGGCCTCGGGGTCGCCGCCCGGCTGGCCCGCTGGGTCTTCGTCTACGTCTTGGCCAATCAGCTTGCCCTGCTCGTGCTCGTCCGGCTGTCCTCGGCCCTCCAGGAGACCGCCCCCGGCCGGGGCTACCCCACCTACGTCGCGGCGTACGTGCTGTGGCAACTGCCGCACGCCGTCATCGCGGTCAGCGTCATCAGCGCCCTACTGCCAGCCATGAGCCGGGCTGCTGCGGACGACCGCCCGGCGTTGCTGCGTCGCCAGCTCTCGCACGGCACCAGGCTGGTGACCACGGTGCTCATCCCTGCTGTCGCGGCGTACGTCGTGCTGGGTGGGGCCATCGCGACGCTGATCTTCTCGCACGGGCTGACCACGCCGGAGCAGGCGCGCTACATCGGTGCCACCCTGGCCGTGCTGGCGCTCGGCCTGCTGCCCTACAGCGCCTTTCAACTGCAGCTGCGAGCGTTCTACGCCCTGCAGGACACCCGGACGCCGGCACTGGTCAGCCTGGCCGTCAACGGGGTCAACATCGCGATCGCGATCGCAGCGGTCGGGGTCCTCCCGCCGCGCAGCCAGATCCTGGGTCTGGCCGGCGGCTACGCGGCGTCCAACGTCGTCGGGCTCGCGCTCTCGAGCCGGCTGCTGTCCCGCCGGCTGGGTGGGCTGGACGCGCCACGGGTGGTGCGAACCACCGTCCGCTGCGTGGTGGCCGTGGCGCCAGCCGCCCTGGCGGCCGTCGGAGTCCAGGCGGCGTTCACCCAACAGGTTGGGCGCGGTGGCGCCGGCGCCCTGGGGAGCGTGCTGGGCGGCGGGGGGGTGCTGGCCGTGAGCTACCTAGTGGCCGTCCGGCGGATGCGCGTCCGGGAGCTCGATGAGCTCCTCGGACCGGCACTCCGGCGACTCGGCCTGGCCGACCGCTAGCCGGTCCGCTCAAGCCGGGCCCGCTACGCGCCGACTCGATCGGGGTGAGAGGTGACGAGGGGACCATCGTGCTGGGCTGGTTGACCAAGCTCGTCATCGTCCTCGGCGCGGTCGGACTGGTCAGCTTCGACGGCATCTCACTCCTCCACACGACCTTCAACGCAGCCGACCAGGCGGCGACGGCCGCGAGCGCTGCCGCCGACAGTTACCACGCCAACCACGACCTGCAGAAAAGCTACGACGCCGCGCTGGCCGCGGTGGCCCGTGATGGCGACACCATCGAGACGAAGACCTTCACGATCAGCGCCGACGGCCGGGTGCACCTCGTCCTGCACCGTACGGCGCCCACCTTCTGGCTACAGAAGATCGCCCCCTTACGGCAGCTGACCGACATCCACACCGGTGCCGACGCCGGCCCGGGGTCATGACCCGGGGCCCCCCTGCGGTCGGGCTGGTCCTGTCCGGCTTGTTGTCCTCACCGGTCCCGGTGCGCTGGTCCGGATGCAGCCGACTCCTCTCGCTCGCTCCTTCGGGGTGCCTCGTCCCGGCCTGGACGCAGGGGGGACGCAGAGCCTGTCCGTGACCCAGCTGTGACCTCTGGCGAAGGTCTCGGTATGGTCTTGCCATCTTGCCGCGAAGGAATACCCCTGGTCGGCACGCTGCACACCTTTCTGTCTGGTCGGAACGCCGAGTCCTGCCCCCCGACCTCGCGCCACCTGGCGTAGGCACCCATCAACGTTCCAGGGGCAGGAGCGGGGGACCCAACAGTTCCTCGGTGGCCGGGCAACCGGCTGCCTCGGGGTGAAGTCGGCGCCTGCGCCGACCGGGCACTTCTCGGCCCGAACCCGACAGCTCACCTCGTAGGCGTCGGGAAGGAAACCCTGTGCCCACGCATCAACTGCGCGCCCCTGCCATCTTGGCCGCGCTCGTCACCCTGCTCTCGACCTTGTTCATCGGCGGCCTCAGCGCCCCTGCCGACGCAGCCACCACGATGGGGCAGCGGGCTGTCACCGAGGCGTCGCACCACCGCGGACAGCCGTACGTCTACGGAGCGGCCGGGCCGACCCGCTTCGACTGCAGTGGCTTCACGCTCTACGTCTACGGCCGTCTGGGAAAGCGGCTCTCGCACAGTGCAGCGACGCAATACGGCCAGGTGCGGCACATCGCCTCATCCGCCAAGCGGCCCGGTGACCTCATCTTCATGCTCGAGAGCGGGGGCGGGATCGGCCATGTCGGCATCTACGCCGGTGGCAACCAGTGGTGGGTCGCCCCGCACACCGGGGCCCTCGTGAAGCTGCAGTCGCTGTACTCGACGGACTACCTCGTCGGGCGGCCCTGACGCCCGCTCGACGTCGGCAACCCGGGAGGGCCCGGCGGCGCCTCTACGATGGGGGCCCGCCGGGCCGTTGTGCTGCCGGGCCGTGCTCAGCAGGGACGTGAGGCACGCGGTGACATCCCCTACCTCGCCAGCTTCCGGCGTCGGCTCGTCCCCCGCAACCGGTCCAGCCGCACCGGCGCTGTCCCGCCCGGGCGACGTCCTGGCCGGGCGTTACCGGCTGGTCGAGCAGGTGGCCAGCGCCGGCCCGGCCGTGCTGTGGCGGGCCGTTGACGAGGTGCTCGCCCGGGCCGTCGCTGTCAAGCTGTTGCTGACCGGGCGAAATGCCGCACAGCCCTTCCTGGACGCAGCCGTCCGGGCCGGCGCCCTCGGCCACCCCGGCCTGGTCCGGGTCTACGACGCGGGCGTCGAGCAACCGGCCGGCGCCGCCCCGGGGGTGGCCTACGTGATCAGCGAGTGGGTCGACGGGATGTCGCTGGCAGCGCTGCTCGCCGACGGACCGCTCGATCCCGTGGACGCCACCGACCTGCTCCGGCAGGCGGCCGATGCACTGAGCGCGACGCATGCCCGCGGCGTCTTGCACGGCCGGCTGCATCCGGGCAACGTGCTGATCACCGGCAGCGGCCGGCTGCGGGTGACCGATGCCGCGGTCGGCGCCGCCGTCCACACCCCGGAGGTCCCCGCGGACGCGACGGCGGACGGCGTTCGAGCTGACACCCGTGACCTTGCCGCCCTGTTCTACGCCCTACTGACCGGCCGTTGGCCCGGCGCTGCCACGCCGCAGCCAGCGTCCGGGCTGCCGGTTGCGCCGGCGGCCCGCCGGCCGTCGTCCCGCCCCTATAGCCCCCGCCAGGTCCGCGCCGGGGTCCCGCGCGGGCTGGACTTGGTGGTCGGCCGCGGTCTCGACCCGGCGCGGCACCCGGGGCTTCCGGTCCTTTCGACCCCAGCCGCGCTCGCCGACGCCGCCGAACAGATCCGCGAGACCCAGCGGCGCCGAGCGAGCGATCCGAAACCACCGTCGCGGCTGCGCCGGTCGGTCCGGTGGCTCGTTGCCGGGGCGGTCGTCGCAGCGATCGGGACCGGCGGCTGGCTGCTCGGCTTCGCCGTCGGCGAGCTCCCGCGCCGCGACGGCGCCGTCGACAACGTCGTGTCGACCGGCTCGTCCCCACCTTCCCCGGGCGCCGCCACGGCTCGGGCACCAGCGCCGGTGGATCTCACCCGGATCCCGGTGCGCGACTTCGACCCACCCCCCGGCGACGGCCAGGAGTCGTCGGACAAGGTGCGTAACGCCGTCGACGGCGACCCCTCCACGGCCTGGGCGACCTCGCGTTACACGACCTCCCACTTCGGCGGCCTCAAGCAGGGCGTCGGGTTGCTCGTCGACCTCGGCGCCGTCCGCGCGCTCACCAAGGTCGAGGTCGCCCTGACCGCCCCCGGCGCCGGGCTCGAGTTGCGGGTCGCCGACACGGCCGGCAGCACCGCCGACGCCTTCCGGGTGGTTGCCCGAACCCCCGATGCCGGCCGGGTCGCAACGCTCGTTCCCGCCGCGGGGGAGCGCGGCCGCTACTGGCTCGTCTGGCTGACCGCGCTGCCGAGCGAGGGCAACGGCTACCGCGAGGGGATCTCCGAGCTCCGGTTCAGCTGAGCGCC
>JAYUMN010000390.1:0-4043 GCA_043762595.1 Frankiales bacterium | reverse complement strand
AGCTTGGCCGACGTGTTCTCCGGGCCGCCGCGGCCCTTGACGACCGGACCGAGCGGGGTGATGTGGTTGACCGACGCCTGGTGTCCCCCCGTCCGGATCATCCGCGCAATGTCGGTCAGCCGCTCGACCGGCAACGCCGGATTCGACAGCCGGACCACCCGGCCCCTGAGCTCCTCGATCGGGGTGACCTCGAAGCCGTACGGCGCAAGCGATCTCATCAGCTGGGCATCGACCTGAGCGTCAGCGCGGACCAGCAGCTCGCCGGTGACGACCGCGACCTGCCGGCCGGCCAGGCCTTGGGCCAGCTGGAAGCCCAGCTGTTCTGGGCGACCGGCGCGCCGGAACTGCACGTGCACCAGCACCTCGCGCCGGTAGGCGTCCTGCGCCGCCGTCTCGCCGAGGCCAACGGCCTGCCGGCGCACTCCGTCCCGGTCGGCCAGCTGCTGGCCGGCATCGCGCTGATCGTCGTAGTCGTTACCGAACCGGACCGGCGCGGCCCCGCCTGCGTTGTCGCCAATCATGGCTGCGTTCCTTCCGGACCGACGCTTCGGCGTTGGTCACGATCCTGGTGAGTCGGCGTCAGGTGCGCCGGGCATGGCTGATGAGCAGCCGGACACGGTCATCGCGAAGGGCCACCAGCCGCAGACTCACCGAAGCCAGCCGTTCCTTCGCGTCCTCGATCAACCATTCCAGCTCGCGTCGTCGCTGCAGATACTCGTGCTCGGTCATCTGATTTCTGCCTTCCACTCTCTTGACCGAGCAGCGGTTGGACCCCGAGATACCGGCGCTGGTCGGCTATATCTGAACCCAGCCGGTCATCAGCGTTCCGGTGGGCGTGTCACAGCGCAGCCGGATCAGGCCAGGCAGTGGGGAGGCCAGCCGGAAGCTCCCCAGCTCATCCACCACGGCGCGGCCATCCTCGCCGGCGGCGGTCATGACCACCACCTCACCGGCAACCGGTGGGAGCAGCTGGCCACGCAGTGTCTCGGCGGTGATCTCGATGTCCACCGACAGGGCCACGCCCTCAAAGACAAGCGATCTCGTCAGCGCCGCCGCGCCGATGGTGCCACCGCGCAGCGCCAGCTCGCCGTCGAGGTGGGAGTCGTAGCACAACGCGGCCACCTCGGCATCGACGGTGCGCCAGGCATACGCCGCGTCGCCGGCTGCGAGCAACGCGTCGGAAGCAGGAGCGACGCCCCGCAATGCGGCACCGAGATCCTCGAGCAACCTCTCGTCGTCGTCCCAGCGGTGCGGGCCCATGGCCAATCCCCTGCTCCTCGTCGGTGTGCTTCGCAGTCGGCACCGAGCGCCGGTCGCGTCGTGTCCCCCACGCTGCAGAGCAGCGCGTCACCAGCCTGATACCGACAGGTTGCCCGATACAAGGGCAAACCTACCCACCATCGCCGGTGCGCGGACGTTCGCGCACCGGCGAGGTCAGCTGGCACGGCTATTCGAGGCACAACCCCCGCTCGACGAACACGGTGCGACCGAAGCCGGCGCTGTTCACCACAGCGCAATCGGTCACCCCCGGCCGGATCACAGAGCCGCACGGTGCCAGCTTCGACAAATCGATCGTGAACGACTCGCCGCCCAGCGAGGTCTGGGCGCCGTTGGCGATGCCCACGGTCAGTGGCGTCGGGCGTCGGGCCCGGGCCGCCGGCGGCCCGATCGACCAGGCGAAGACATGCTCATCACGGGCCACGAACGACCCGGACAGCCTGCCGCGTGGCACCCGGCAGGCCCCGAGGGTGTTGAGGTGCAAGTCAGCGGCGTTGTCGGCGTCCCCGACGACGATCGACGCATTGCGGGTGTTGTCCATCTGCACCCGTCGTACGTCGACGACGCCGAGGCCGAACACCTCCAGCTGCACCTCCCACCGGTCGTCACCGGCCGGCGTGAAGTGCCCGAACTTCCCGGTCGTGTTGCCCACCCAGCTCGGCCACAGCGTCCAGCCGCCGGCTCCCGGCGTGGCCCAGGAGCCGATCCCGAGCCAGTTGACACGAAGAACGCGCCGGTCAGGTCGCTGATCCCACCGCCGGTCGTGACGTTGCGGACCCGGACCCGGTAGAGCTGGCCGGCGAGCGCCTGGTCGAGCGGACCGTGCAGGGTCACCACACCTGCAAACGGACAGTCGTTGGGCAACAGGTAGCCGTTCTCGGCGATCGCCGCACCGGGCAACGTCAGACCGGACGCGAGGTCGACCGAGGCCGATCCGACGCCGCCGACGATGGTGAAGCGCGCTGTCCCGTCGTACGGCCGGCCAGGGCGCAACTGCACGTGCACGTCGAGGCGGTTGCCCCAGTGCGGCACAGCGTCGGGGTCGGTGGTCGACGGCGACGCGCCCCAGGACAGCACAGCGCGGACCCGACCAATGACGGGCCAGTCGCAATCGCGGCGAAACGCACCCAGGTCGACGGGCAGCGGGGCCGCCTCGCACAGGCCGCCGGCCGGGAACTTGTCATAGTCGTGGGTGTTGACCTGAACGGTGCCGAGGTGGGAGTACATACACGTGTCGCCGAAATCGGCCCAGTAGGAAACGAACTCGGTGCTGCCGGCCGTGCACGGCCCACCCGAGAACCCGTTGGGTCGCTTGACCCGGAAGGTCTCCACAAGGTGGTCGGTGTTGTTGTCCAGGCCCACGCACTCGAGCTCCTCGAACGAGGTGTCGCCGGTGGTTTTGTCGACCTGCTTCAGCACCGACGACAGATCGATCTTGACCGCCTACGCGGTCTGCGCCGCCACGACGTACGTCAGCATCGTCTGGGCCCCCGACGCCGGTGCGAGGGACAGGTGCGGCAATGCGAAGCGGTGCTCGGGGACGACTTCCGCCTTGCGCGTCTGCGCAGACAGCGTGACCAGCTCCGCCAGCGGCAGCGGGGCCAGCGGACCCGGGTCCGGGATCGGCGACGGGATCTCTTGCAGCACGTACGGCGGCAACTTCACATCGAGGTCCTCGGGCAGCTGCGCAATCAGGTCGGCGAAGCTAGAATGACGGCCCGAGCTGTCTGTGACACCCGTGCACATCACCCCAGATCGGCTTCTGGTCAGGGTTTCCCGGATTCGGCACGATCTCCCAGGACAGGATCGCCCGAACGAGTGGCAGGACGGGAACGCCGCACCAATTGCGCCGCGGCTGCAGGTCGCCCCGCAGATATAGCAGATCGGTGCCCAGGTCGAGTCGTCGCAACGCTTGCCGACGGCGATGTCATTCGCACTCGCCACGCCGGGATCGACCCAGCTGCCACCCTCGTCGTAGCTCAGGTAGAAGCGGACGTGCTCATGCGATCCGAAAGCGCAGAGTTGACCCGAGCAGCCGAAGGGACGCCGGAGCTCAAGGGTCGCCTCCAGCCGGTCCCGCTCCGGGCGGAACCAGACGCAGGTCAGC
This sequence comes from Frankiales bacterium, assembly GCA_043762595.1. Lineage (GTDB taxonomy): Bacteria > Actinomycetota > Actinomycetes > Mycobacteriales > SCTD01 > JAYSQK01. Next base: position 658 of record JAYUMN010000390.1, on the reverse strand, counting down.
GCCTCGAACATCGTGTCATCCTGCTTGTCCAAGCTGACCGGAAAGCCGAGCTCGGGCAGAGTGCCGAAGTAGTTGGAATTCGTGGCCAACAAGGCTTGGAGATGACTGCGTTCGGGTGCGACCTGAAACGTCGCCGACGACTGTTTCCTCCTGGTAGGCCTGTTGCTCCGCTGGTTGGCGCGCGGGCTCGTGGCCTCGACGCACAGCGATCACATGCGACGAGGAGGCAGCACGAGGGCGGCTGATACCGGGGAGCCCCTCGTCAGCTGACGGCGGCCAGCGCCTCCGGCAACGAAAATGCCCCGGCGTACAACGCTTTCCCGATAATCGCGCCCTCGACGCCGGGCACGTTCGCGAGCTCACGCAGATCGTCCAGGGTGCTGACGCCGCCGCTCGCCACGACCGGTCTGGTCGTCGCCGCGCAGACCTTCCGGAGCAGCTCGACGTTCGGGCCGGTCAGGGTGCCGTCACGCCGGACGTCGGTCACGACGTAGCGGGCGCAGCCGTCCCGGTCGAGGCGTTCGAGCACCTCGAACAACTCGCCGCCGTCCTGCGTCCAGCCGCGGGCCGACAGCGTCGTGCCCCGGACGTCCAACCCCACCGCGATCCGGTCACCATGCCGGGCGATCGCCGACCGCACCCAGTCGGGCGACTCGAG
>JAYUMN010000389.1:0-2104 GCA_043762595.1 Frankiales bacterium | reverse complement strand
CGGCCGCCTTCGGGAGGAAACCAGCCGATGCCGAAGTCGACCCCACCGACATGGGCCCGGACGAGTTTGCCGAGCCGCCGGGCGGCGACGCGGCGCAGGGGTGTGAGGTCGGCGTCGAACGGCGTCGGAAAATAGCAGAGATAGGCGTTCTTGGCGGCCCGCGGCGCCAGCCGGCTCATGTAGGAGCCGTTCACGAACAGGTCGTACTCCGAGGAGATCCCCGCGGTGAACAGATCGCCTCGGTCGGGCACGGTTCGCAATGTGCAGCGCGACAGGTCGAGCCCCAGATGGTCGGCCAGCTCGTCCTTGTCGACCTCGGTGTGCCCAAGTAGGTCCACCTCGACGCCGCCCTGAGACAGGACCGTGGCGATCATGCCGCTGTGCCGCTCACCGCCACCTTGGCTGTGCCAGAACCGGTTGTAGACAGCCGCTCTCACCTCGACGTCACCAGCCAGTGCTCGAGCTCGCGACGGTGCACGACGTGCTGGCTGCGGGACCGCTTGACGAGCATGGCGGGCAGCAGCCGCAGGAACGACCGCAGCACCGAAAGGCGCATCAGTGTCGGGCGTACGGCGGGACGGCGCCGGGTCGTCGCCGCCTCCCGGACCGCCCGCACCGCGATGGAGGCCGTCGTCAGCGGGTAGCGGCCCACCTCGCGCAGCGCCATCGGCAGCGAGGCGTTCTTCACCAGCATCAGCAGCCGGTTGCGGTCGGTGTGGAAGACGAAGCGAGGAGACCACTCGATGCTGGTGGCCGCGTGGATGTGGCGCACCACCGCCGTTGGCTCGTAGCGGATGGCCCAGCCGGCGGCCCGCAGCCGCCACGATAGGTCAGTGTCTTCGTAGTAGAGGAAGAAGTCCTCGTCGAACCAGCCCAACTCGCGACCGGCCGCGGTGCGGAAGGCGACCGCGCAACCGCACATCGCAAAGACCTCGACTGGCTCGTCGTACTGCCCGACGTCGATCTCCTGGTAGCCACGGTCGGCGCCGTAGCCAGTCCGAAAGACCATCGATCCGACGTTGTTGACGACGTCGACCGTCGGCGACCCAGCCGGCAGTGACACTGTCACCTCGGTCAGCTCGCCGGTGACCGGCAGCGGGTGGCCGGCCAGCACCGCTGTCTTGGCCGTCTCGGCGGCCCAGCGGACGGTGACGTCGTGAGCACCCTCTCGGGTGACCGGCACGAGCAGCTGGCCACTCGGGCGGGTCCAGCGGAATCGGCCGGTCCCGTCGCCCTCGGGGCCGTACGTCAGCCGCTCCCAGAGCACCTGGTCGGTCACGTCTTCGCCGTCAACCAAGAGCGCTGCGATGCGCAGCCCCAACACGCGTGGATCGTGCGCACCGGGTGAGAAGCCGGTCGTCGTCAACTCGACCGGCAGGAACCGGGGCTGGAAGAGCACCTTGCTGGTCACGGCCGCGAGTCGGTCATCATCGTCGAACGGTGCGAGCAGTCGTTCGAGCCAATCCGGTGCGGGGGCCGCATCGTTGTTGAGCAGCACCGCGTAGTGCGTGGTGACCTGGACCAGGGCGGTGTTGTTGCCACCGGCGAAGCCCAGGTTGTCGGGGTTGGCGAGCACCCGGACCTCAGGGAAGTCGCGGGCCAGCAGCTCGCGCGAGCCGTCGGTGCTGGCGTTGTCGACGACCCAGGTCAGCACGTCGTCGACGGTCTGCTTGCGCAACGCCTCGAGGCAGGCGGGCAACAGGTGGGCGCCGTTGTAGTTGACGACCACCACCGTGGCGCGGCTCACCCCAACTCCTTGGGCCGGCGGGCGACCACGTAGACCTCGTTGCTGGGATAGAGCCGGTCGAGCAGATGCTGGTAGGACCGGCGTACCTCGGCCAGCTCCTCCTGCGTCCTTTGCAGCCGCTCCATCAGCACGCCGACGAAGTGGCCCATGGCGTACCACGGCGAGTCCGGGTCGACCTTGCCCTTGCTCTTGGGGTCGGTAATGCGTTGCAGCGTCGTCGACAGGTCGGAGCGGATATCGGCGTCGACGCCCACTGACGGGGGCAGCGCCTCGGGTGGCGGCCCCGGCTGGTTCAGCGGGTTGCCGCCGTGCTCGACGACCTCGAGCCCGGCGCTGGCGCAGAAGAACGCGAGCAGC
>JAYUMN010000388.1:0-2188 GCA_043762595.1 Frankiales bacterium | reverse complement strand
TCACGCTCTCGGTCAGTCCGTTCGAGAGGCCGTGCGTGACGGACGCGACGATGCCTTCGCGGTGCTTGTTGATGCGGTGGTAGAGCTCGATGAACGCGGGGATCTTCGAGCGGCGCGCCCAGGCGAGCCAGTCGTCGAGCATCCGCACGGCTCGGCGTCCTCGGTGTTGGAACACGAGACGGAACTGCTCTTTGAGCATGTAGGCGCGGTAAAGGGTCTGGTTGTGGCGGGCGATCCAGGCGAGTTTGCCGGCCTGGCGGTCGGTGAGGGTCTCGGGGTTCTTCCACAACGCGTAGCGGCAGCCCTTGAGGTGGGCGGCCTGCCCGGCGAGCCCGACCTTGCGGAGCGTGTTCCACACCCACCGACGCACGACATCCAACGCGTCGGTCGCCCAGCGGATCACATGGAACGGATCGAGGCACAGCGTCGCGTTCAGACAGTTCGCGAGGGCGCAGTCACCGATCCATTCGGCCGCGTCCGCGCTGACAAGCCTGATCTTGCTGGCTCGTTCCGCGCCGAGGAGATCGAAGAAGGTCTGCAGCGTGGCCCGGTCGTGACCAGCAGCAGCCCACACCAGCCGGCCGGTGTCGTGGTCGACGACGACCATCAGGTACTTGTGGCCGCGCCGATACGAGATCTCATCGATCCCGATCCGACGCAACCCATCGAAAGGATCCCGAGCCGCTCGAGCATCAGTGACGACTCGGGCAGCGATCGCGCCGACGGTCCGCCACGCCACGCGCATCAGCTCGACGACCGCCGTCTTGGACGTGTGCGTCACGAGCCACGCGACCTGATCATCGAACGCTCTCGTGTGGCCGGCCCCGTGACGCGCCCACGGCACCTCGGCGACCGTGACCGCATGATCGGGGCACTCGACGCGGGGCGCGTCCGCCTCGATGAACACGCGGGTCGTCCCGGCGTCCAGCGCTCGCCACCGGCGGCGACCATCGCCCTGGTCATAGCCCGGGCACCGGCGCCCGCACTCGCCGCACCGACCCGCTCGACCCCGCCGAACCCGACAAGCGACCGTGATCTGGTCGCTGTCGTCGTCCACCTCGACACGTTCGACGATCACACCGCGTTCGACGCCCAGCACGCGCGCCCATACCCTCTTGGATTGCACCCCGTTGCTCCTCACTCGACTTCCAGCCGTTAGACAGCCGGAAAGCCAAGCCGGGCAACGGGGTGCACCCGCGGATGGTCAGCTACTCACCCACGGAAGAGGACGGAGAGCCGGTTAATTGCTTCCTCCGGAAGAAGTTAGACGCCGCGAGGAGCGCACGATAATGACGCGGCGTAACACGGTCACCGACACGTCCGAACCCCGCTCGTGACGGCCCCAGTTGGGTGCGCTGGATCACCCGCTGGCTGGCCTCCCGCTACCGCCGTGTGTGGCTGCTTCGGATGGGATCCTGGTTTGTGGTCCTGCGACCCTGGTCGGTGCAGCTGCGTCCGCTGCCCGGTTGGCGGGCCGGCTGCAGCGAGCTGCCAGCGCGTCCCGGTGGTCGGTTGTCGGTTGGCAGGTTCTGTCATGTGACGACGGAGCGGGATGTGCCGGAGCAGTCGGTGGGTGATTGGCTGTTCTTGGCGGCGGTGTTCGCCGTGACTGGTCTGTTGAGCACTGTCTGGTGTGGCGGGTGGCTTGCGGCCGTGCTGAACGGGCAGATGCTTGGCGTGGGGTATTCCGACGTGCTGGGTGTGGCGCTCCGGTTACCCGGTCGGCTGGGTGCCCCGCGGCTGGCGTGGCCGCCGCCTGCGTCGACTGCCCTCCCGGGTCCGCTGGTGTACTGGCTGTGTACGGCGCTGGCCGCCTCACCTCTGGTGCTGCTGGGTTGGTTGGTGCTTCGTCGTTGGTCGTCGCGCCGGTTCGGTCTCGCGGAGCGCACCCGCCTCGGCGTATCAACCGACGCGCGCCTCGCAACGCGAGCGGATCTCGAGCCGCTGATCGTCGCTGTAGCCACGCCCGGCCGGTTCATTCTCGGCACCGTGCACGAGCAGCTCGTGGCCACGGAGGCGCCGATCGCGCGGCCAACGGCCCCCCTGCGGGCGTCGCAGGGCAGGCGGGTGTATCGGCCGGCGCGGGGGTCGGTGATGTTGGTGGGGCCGTCGCAGTGTGGGAAGTCGACGGCGGCGATCTGTATGGTCCTCGCCCTCGGCGCCCATGACGGGCCAGTGCTGCTCTCGT
>JAYUMN010000387.1:0-13324 GCA_043762595.1 Frankiales bacterium | reverse complement strand
AGCATCGGGGCGTCGTCAGCTTCCGCTCAGTCCGGCGCCACCCTAGCCGGTGACGCGGAAGTGAGCGGGGTGGCGCTGCCGGGGGCCGACCTGCGATTTAGCCGAGGGCGGGGTGGCGCTGCCGGGACCGACCTGCGATTCAGCCGAGGTCGGGCTGCGATTGCCCGGGGGTCGAACGCAGGACCCGCGCGGGACCGGCTGGGTCCTCGCGGGTTGCCCCGGCCAGCGGACCGAACAACGCCGGCAGGGTCGCCTCGTGCGCCGCCCGGAGCTGATCGAGGGCGATCCGGAGGACATCCTGGACGTCGAGCGCATCGCCGTCAGTCACACCAATGCGCAGGCACGGCAACCCACGCGCGGAGCACATCTCGGTGAACCGGAGCTCCTCGGAGCGTGGGACGCTCACGAGTGCCCGCCCCGCCGATTCGCTGAACAGCTGCACGAATGGCGAGAGACCCGGCGGCAGCACGACTCTCGCGCCGACCCCGTTGGCCAGCGCCGACTCGACGAGCACCTGGGCGAGCCCACCGTCGGACAGGTCGTGGGCGCTCGACAGCATCCCGTCTCGCGAGCCGCTGACGAGCACCTCGCCGAGCAGCCGCTCGCGAGCCAGGTCGACCTGCGGCGGGCGGCCACCGAGGTGCCGATGCTGCGACCAAGCCCACTCGCTGCCACCCAGCTCGTCCCTGGTGTCACCGAGCAGCAGCAACGACTCACCCTCGGCCTGGAAGCCCATCGGCGTGCGGCGGGCGACGTCGTCGAACAGTCCAAGCACCCCGACCACCGGCGTGGGATTGATCGCGACCCCGGCCGTCGAGTTGTAGAAACTCACGTTGCCGCCGGTCACGGGCGTGGCCAGCTCCCGGCACGCCTCGGCAAGACCCCTGGTGGCTTCGGCGAACTGCCACATCACCTCGGGCTCCTCAGGGCTGCCGAAGTTGAGGCAGTTGGTCACCGCAATCGGCACCGCCCCCGTCGCGCACACGTTGCGATAGGCCTCCGCGAGGGCCAGCTGAGCCCCGGCGTACGGGTCGAGGCGGGTGTATCGGCCGTTGCCATCGGTGGCGAGCGCGATGCCGAGGCCGGTCTGTTCCGACAGCCGCACGACCCCGGCGTCCTCGGGCCAGGAGAGGACGGAATTGCCGAGCACGATCCGGTCGTACTGCTCGACGACCCAGCGCTTGCTGCACAGGTTGGGGCTGCTGATCATCGCGAGCAGCAACTCGGCGGTCGCCGCCGGGTAGGCCGGCAGTGGGGTTGCCTGGAGCGCGTCGAGGTCGGCCGGCCGGGTCATCGGCCGGTGATAGACCGGCCCGTCGTCGGCGAGCGAGCCGGGCGGCACGTCGACCACCGGCTCGCCGTGCCACAGGATCGTGAGCCGGTCGCCCTCGACAACCTCGCCGATCGCGGTGGCCAGCACGCCCCACTTGGCAGCGATGGCCAGCACCTGCTCGAGCTTCACCGGCTCGACGATCGCGAGCATCCGCTCCTGGGACTCACTCGCCAGCACCTCGTGCGGCTGCATGCTCGCCTCACGCAGGGGCACCCGGTCCAGCTGCGCGACCATGCCGGACTTGCCGGCGGCTGCAGTCTCGGTCAGCGCGCAGGTCAGCCCTGCGCCGCCGAGATCCTGAATGCCCTCGATGAGTTGCGCGTCATACAGCTCGAGGCAGGCTTCTATCAGGAGCTTCTCGGTGAACGGGTCGCCGACCTGCACGGCCGGCCGGTTGACCGGACCGTCCTGTTCGAAGGTCGCCGAGGCCAGCACGCTGACACCGCCGATGCCGTCGCGGCCGGTCTTGGCGCCGAGCAGCACGACGACATTGCCGACCCCGCGAGCGGCGGACAGTTGGATGCGCTCGACCGGCATCACCCCCAGACACAGCGCATTCACGAGCGGATTGCCCTGGTACGAAGGGTCGAAGACGACCTCGCCGCCGACGTTGGGCAGTCCGAGGCAGTTGCCGTAGCCGCCGATGCCGGCGACGACCCCCGGCAGCACCCGGGCGGTGTCGGGATGGTCGGCGTCGCCGAACCGAAGCGGGTCCATCACCAGCACCGGGCGGGCGCCCATCGTGAGTATGTCGCGGACGATGCCACCGATCCCGGTGGCCGCGCCCTGGTACGGCTCGACATAACTCGGGTGGTTGTGGCTCTCGACCTTGAAGGTGACCGCGAGCCCCTCGCCGACGTCGACGACGCCGGCGTTCTCGCCCATGCCGACCAGCAGCCGATCGCCCTTGGGCAGCTCGGCGAATTGCTTAAGGTGCACCTTGCTGCTCTTGTAGGAGCAGTGCTCACTCCACATGATGGAGTACATCGCCAGCTCGCACTCGGTGGGCCGGCGACCCAGTACCTGGATGATCTTTGCGTATTCGTCCGGGGCGAGCCCCAGCTCGGCGTAGGGCTGTTCGAGATCCGGTGTGGCCTGGGCGTTCTTGACGGTGTCGGTCATCAGACCAGCGCCTTGAGGACGCTGATGAAAAAACCGAGGCCGTCGGTGCCCGGACCGGTGAGGTCCTCGACCGCATGTTCGGGGTGCGGCATCAGGCCGACGACATTGCCTCGTGCATTGCGGATGCCAGCGATGTCACGGGCGCTGCCGTTGGGATTGCCCCCTTCGTAGTAGGCGATCACCTGCCCCTGCGCCTCGAGCTCGTCGAGCACCGCGGGGGCCGCGACATAGCAGCCCTCGCCGTTCTTGATGGGGATGGTGATGCGTGCGCCCCTGTCGTAGGCCGAGGTCCAAACGCTGTCGGTGCTCTCGATCCGCAGCACCTGGTCGCGGTGCACGAAGTGCAGGCCCTGGTTGCGGGTCAGGGCGCCGGGCAGCAAATGCGACTCGCACAGCACCTGGAAGCCGTTGCAGATGCCAAGCACCGGCAGGCCGTCGGCCGCCCCCGCAATGATCGTCTCCATCACCGGTGCGAACCGGGCGATCGCGCCGCAGCGCAGGTAGTCACCGTAGGAGAAGCCGCCGGGCAGTACCACCGCATCGACGCCGTGCAGGTCGGGATCGGCGTGCCACAGCGCAACGGGCTCGCCGCCCGCCAATCGGGCCGCGCGCTGCGCGTCCCGATCGTCGAGGCTGCCGGGGAAAGTGACGACACCGATCTTCACGAGGGCAGCCTACCGGCGGGGGAGGTCGCCCCCGACCTGCCAGTTGATCGCCCCTGGGCAGCGCGAGGGTCCGCTTGATTGGGCTACCGGTCAGGCAAGCCTGACGCTGACATCCTCGATCACCGGGTTGGATAACAACGTGCCGGCCATCCGGTCGGCCTGGGCGAGCGCATCCTGCGGGTCAGCAGCCTCGAGGTCGAGCTCGACGTGCCGGCCGATCCGCAACCCCACCGGCGGGGCGAATCCAAGTGTCGGCAGGGCGTTCGCGACCGCCTGCCCCTGCGGATCGAGGATCTCCGGCTTGAGCATGACGTCGACGACGATCCGGTACACGGCCACATCCCCAGCTTACCGGCCGCACGTTCAGCGGCGATCTTGACGATCTGGTCGGCGACACGTCGTAGCGGCGACATTCTCGTCAAGATCGCTGACTCGTGTGGCCGGGCGGCGCGATCGGCTTGGTCAGCCGCTGCGGAGATAGCTGTCGAACGACGAGCCGGTCAGCCGCTCGTAGGCCTCGACGTAGCGGTCGCGGGTCTGCGACACCACCGAAGCGGGCAATTCCGGGCCCGGGGCCGCCCTATCCCAGCCGGTGCTGAGCAGCCAGTCGCGGACGTACTGCTTGTCGTACGACGGCTGGGCGCGCCCCGGCTGCCAAGACGCCGCCGGCCAAAAGCGCGACGAGTCGGGTGTAAGGACCTCGTCGCCGAGCACGAGATCACCTGCCAGGTGGCCGAACTCGAGCTTGGTATCGGCCAGCAGGATGCCAAGGTCGCGGGCTACGGCAGCGCCACGGCGGTAGACGGCGAGGGTGAGCGAGCGCAGCGTCGCGGCCACCTGCGCGCCGACGGCGGCCTCGACCGCGGCGTAGCTGACGTTCTCGTCGTGGTCGCCGACGGCGGCCTTGGTGGCGGGGGTGAAGATCGGCGCGGGGAGCTCCGAGCCGTCGACCAACCCGGCCGGTAGCGGCACGCCGCAGACGGCGCCGGTCGCGGCGTAGTCCGACAGCCCCGATCCCGTCAGATAGCCGCGGGCCACGCACTCGACCGGCACCATCTCGAGGCGTCGGCAGAGCATCGACCGGCCGCGCAGCTCGTCGGTGAACGGCTGCAGCACAGCGGGCATCTCGCTGACCTTCGCGGTCACCAGGTGGTTGGGCACGAGATCGGCGAGCTGCTCGAACCACCACAGCGACAGCCCGGTCAGCACGGCGCCCTTATCCGGCACCGCCGTCGGCAGGACCACGTCGTACGCCGACAGCCGGTCGCTGGCCACCAGCAACAGGTGGTCGGCGTCGACGGCGTAGAGGTCGCGGACCTTGCCCGAGTGGACCAGCGGCAGGGGGAGCATCACCCGGGCAGCATCTCAGGACAGGCCGAACGGGATCGCCACCACCAACGCCAGGGCGATGGTGGTGGCGACCACCGGCCACCACCCACCCAGCCCGAACAGCCTGGCGGTGCACCACGGGCCGGCGGCGAGCAGCAGCACCGTCAGGACGCCGAGGGCAGCTCCGAGCTGATGATTGCCAGGTTGGCAGGACAGCAAGCAGCCCGACCAGGTGACCGCGGCGGAGAAGGCAGCCACCATCGCGCCGCCGACGCCTACAACGGTGACAAGCACCGAGACGACCGCCCGCCAGGCCACCCCGGACAGCGTGACCGGGGGGTTGGCCACCGGGGTCTGGAGCGTCGGTGCGAAGGAGCCGTATCCCTGCGGTGTCGTCGTCATGCAGCCAGCCTGCCGGGGCCGGACCCGGGCCGCCTGAGTAGACCTACCTGAGCGCGGCGAGCCGCTCGAAGACCGGCGCGAGCCGCTCGAGGTAGCGCTCGGGCCGGCAGACCTCGTCCAGGCGGGCCTCGTCGAGCTGCTGCCCGGCGGCGGCGGCCTGCGCGGTCAGGGTGGTGCGGAACGGCGCCCCGGTCTCCCAGGTCTGCATGGCGGCCTGCTGCACGAAGGCATAGGCGTCCTCGCGGGACAGGCCGGTCTCGACGAGCTCCAGCAGCACGGTGGAGGTGTAGATCAGCCCGCCGGAGCTGTCCAGGTTGACCCGCATCCGATCGGCGTCAACGACGAGGCCGGTGACGAGCCTGGTGGTGAGATGCAGGAGGTAGTCGGTGGCGATCGAGGCGTCGGGCAGCGCGACCCGCTCGGTGGAACTGTGCGAGATGTCGCGCTCATGCCACAGCGGGATGCCCTCCATGACCGGGACGACCTGGGCGCGGACGATCCGCGCCATGCCGGCGATTCGCTCGCTGGCGATCGGGTTCTTCTTGTGCGGCATCGCGCTCGAGCCCTTCTGGCCCTTGCCGAACGGCTCCCACAGCTCGCGGACCTCGGTGCGCTGGCCGTGTCGGACCTCAAGCGCGAACGCCTCGCAGACCGTTGCGATGACGGCCAACGCGGACACCCACTCGCTGATCCCGTCACGAATGACCACCTGGGTGGCGGCGGGCGCGGGGGTCAGCCCCAGCCGGGTCGCGACCACGGTCTCCACGTCGGGGGAGATGTTGCTGTAGGTCCCGACCGCCCCGCTGATCTTTGCAACCGCGACTGCCTCACGGGCCCGCCGCAACCGGTCGCGGGATCGGGCCATCGCGAACGCGAGATCGGCCACCCGGTGGCCGAACGTCGTGGGTTCGGCGTGGATCCCGTGGGTGCGACCGACCCGCACGGTGTCCTTGTGGGTCAAACCGAGGTCGCGCAGCGCGGCGACGAGCAGATCGGCTTTGGTCAGCAGGATGTCGGTCGCCTCGACCAGCTGCAGGGCCAGCGCGGTGTCGAGCAGATCGCTGCTGGTCATGCCGAAGTGGACGTAGGCGGCTGCCTCGCGGGGAGTCGTGTTGTCGGCCCAGGCCGACAGGAAGGCGATGACGTCGTGCTGGGTGACGGCCTCGATCTCGGCGACCGCCTCGGGGGTCGGTGGGGCCGCGGTCCGGACCGGCTCCACCGCCGAGCTCGGCACGGTCCCCGCCTCGGCATGCACCTCCACGACGAGGGTCTCCACCTGGCACCACAGCTCGTACTTGTGGGCCTCACTCCAGACCCGACCCATCTCGGGCAGGGTGTAGCGCTCGATCACGACGGGCTCCTCGGGGTGGGGTCGCCCAGGCTAGCGAGCAGCGGCCTTCTCGAAGTCGTCCTTGAACCGCCACAGCCGCTTGCGCAGCACCGGGTCACCGACCGCGAGCACCTGCACGGCGAGCACCGCGGCGTTCATCGTGTTGTCGATGCCGACTGCGGCCACCGGCACGCCCTGCGGGAGTTGGGTCAGCCCAAGCAGCGCGTCGCGCCCGTCGATCGCACCGGCTGACAGCGGCACCCCGATGATCGGCAGGGTGACGTGCGCCGCGACGATGCCGGCAAGCGCGGCGGCCCCCGCGGAGCCGGCGATGACGACCTCGATGCCCCGCGGTTCGAGCTCGCCCATCCAGACCGCGAGAGCCCGGGGTGAGCGGTGCGGCGACATGCAGCACTCGTCGTAGGTCACGCCGAACCTCGCCAGCAGCGCGCCGGCCTGCGCCATCAGGTCGTGCTCGGCCGGGCTGCTGTAGATGATCGCGACGCGCGGGCTGCGCTCGTCGCCGTCGAGAGGCTGCGTCACCGCATCACTCCTGTCGCTCGGGAACGACGATCTCACCACGGGCCGCGCCCGCACCGATGTCGCGCCGCCAGAAGCCGCCGCGCAGCCGCACCGCACCGACTCCTGCGTACGCCGCGGCGCGGGCCGCCCCGAGGTCGGCGCCGAACCCGGTGACCGACAGCACCCGGCCGCCGCAGGAGACCGCTGGCTCGCCGCGGGTGCCGGCGTGCAGCACCTGCACCTGCGCGGGCAGCGCATCGACCTCGACGGCGTCGCCGAGCACCGGGGCGCCCGGGTAGCCCTGCGCCGCGACCACCACCGTCACCGCAGCGCCGTCGCGCCACCGCGGCTGGCGGACCGCTGCGAGCTCACCCACGGCCGCCGCCCAGAGCAGCTCAGCGAGTGGGCTGTCGAGTAGTGCCAGCACCGCCTGCGTCTCGGGATCGCCGAAGCGGCAGTTGAACTCGACCACCTGCGGGCCCCGGCTGGTCATCGCGAGGCCGGCGTAGAGCAGCCCGACGAACGGCGTTCCCCGGCGCGCCATCTCGGCCACGACCGGTTCCAGCACCCTGCTCACGATCTGTTCGACCGACCCCGCGGGCAGCCAGGGCAACGGGGCGTAGGCGCCCATCCCCCCCGTGTTGGGCCCGGTGTCGCCATCGCCGACCCGCTTGGCGTCCTGGGCCGGCAGCAGCGGCAGCACCGTCAAGCCGTCGGTCACCGCGAACAGCGACACCTCCGGCCCGTCAAGGAAGTCCTCGATGACGACCTGGGATCCGCTGACCTGCAACGCATCTCGCGCAAAGGCGGCCGCCTCGGCCAGGTCACTGCTGACCAGCACACCCTTGCCGGCAGCCAGCCCATCGGCCTTCACGACGTACGGCGGGACGCGGCCGGCCAGTGCAGCCGTCACCTGCGCAGCGGTGGCGCAGGTGTCCGACGCGGCGGTGGGCACGCCAGCCGCAGCCATCACCTGCTTGGCGAAGCTCTTGCTGCCCTCGAGCTGGGCAGCCGCGGCGGACGGCCCGAAGCAGGCAATGCCGGCCAACCGCACCGCGTCGGCGACGCCGGCGACGAGCGGCCCCTCCGGGCCGACGACGACGAGGTCGACCGCCTCAGCGACGGCGAGCGCCGCGACGGCCACCGGATCCATCGGATCGAGCTCCCGGCTCGGGGCGAGGGCGCGTGTGCCGGCGTTGCCGGGGGCGCAGACCAGCGCGCTGACGAGCGGGTCGCGCGACAGCGCGAGCAGCAACGCATGCTCCCGGGCGCCGCCGCCGATGACGAGGACCTTCACGGCAGCAGCGGCCGCAGCTGCAGGGTCTGGTCGCGGTCCGGGCCGACCCCGATCGAGCTGAAGGGTGCGCCACTCATCTGCTCGAGCGCCCGGACGTAACGCTGGGCGTTGACCGGCAGGTCCGCGAAGGTGCGGGCGGCGGACAGGTCCTCGGTCCAGCCGTCGAACAGCTCGTACACCGGCTTCGCGTGGTGGAACTCGGTCTGCGTCATCGGCATCTCGGTCAGGCGCCGGCCGTCCACCTGGTAGGCGACGCAGACGGGGATCTGCTCCCAGCCGGTCAGCACGTCGAGCTTGGTGAGCACGAAATCGGTGACCCCGTTGACGCGCGCGGCGTAGCGGGCGATGACGGCGTCGTACCAGCCGCAGCGGCGGGGGCGCCCGGTCGTGGTGCCGTACTCGTGACCGACCGAGCGCAACCGCTCACCGTCGTCGTCGATCAGCTCGGTCGGGAAGGGACCCTCGCCGACCCGGGTCGTATAGGCCTTGATGACGGCGATGACCTTGTCGATCCGGGTCGGCGGGATGCCGGAACCGGTGCAGGCCCCGCCGGCCGTCGCGGAGGACGACGTCACGAACGGATAGGTGCCGTGGTCGACATCGAGCAAGGTCGCCTGGCCACCCTCGAGCAGCACCGTCCGGCCCTCGTCGAGCGCGGTGTTGAGCAGCAGCGAGGTGTCGGCCACCATCGGGCGCAGCCGGTCGACGTAGGCCAGCAGCTCCGCGACGACCGTGTCGACGGTGACCGCCTTGCGGTTGTAGACCTTGACCAGCACCTGGTTCTTCATCTGCAGCGCGCCCTCGACCTTGGCCCGCAGGATCTTTTCGTCAAACAGGTCCTGCACCCGGATCCCGATCCGGTTCATCTTGTCGGCGTACGTCGGGCCGATGCCGCGCCCCGTCGTACCGATCCTGCGGTTGCCCAGGAAGCGCTCGGCGACGCGGTCGAGCGTGCAGTTGTAGGACGCGATCAGGTGGGCGTCGGCGCTGACGACAAGCCGGGAGGTGTCGACGCCGCGAGCGGCCAGGCCGTCGATCTCCTCGAACAGCACCGACAAGTCGATGACGACGCCGTTGCCGATGACCGGGGTGCAACCGGGGGACAGGATGCCGCTGGGCAGCAGGTGCAGCGCGTAGGTTTCGTCGCCGACGACGACGGTGTGTCCGGCGTTGTTGCCGCCGTTGAACTTCACGACGAAGTCGACCAGCCCGCCGAGCTGGTCGGTGGCCTTGCCCTTGCCTTCGTCGCCCCACTGGGCACCGATGAGGACGAGTGCGGGCATGCGGGTGCTCCCTGGGCGTGCGGAAGGCCCCCCGCGAGCGCGAGAGGCCTCTTGCGGCGGAAAGTCTAGCCACCGGGCGGGGGTCTGCGACGTACGCTCGGCCGCATGGCCAAACTCCCCGGGATCGACAGCGTCGTCGGTGGCGTGTTCTCAGTGCTGCAGTCGCAGGCCGAGTCGCTCGCCGCGCTGCCCGCGGCCGTGCAGTCGCTGAGCACCGCGGTCCGCGGGCTGGTCGAGGTGGCCGCGTCGGCGCGCGACACGGTGCTGGCCGTCAACCGGCTCGTCGGCCGCATCGACGGCATCGTGGCCGAGCTCGAGGGCCCGCTGCTCGCGCTGGCCCCGGGCCTGCAACGGCTGGCCAGCGTGCTCGACGACCCGATCGTGGAGCAGCTCCCGCAGACACTCGCGCAGATCCAGAAAGACGTCCTGCCGGTGCTGCGGACCTTGGCCGACACCCACGAGCGGGTCGCCTTCATCGCCGGGTCGACCGAGCGGATCATGACCTTCGTGGACGAGACCAGCCGCACCCTGGCCGGGCTGCCCGGCGCCGCGCTGCTCGGCCGGCGCCGGCCGACCAAGCCGCTCATCGAGGGCTCGCTGTAACGACCGCAGCGGCGTAGCCGGATGCGCGGCGTCGCCGCACGTTCGCCGGCGCCGGGAGTCGGCGCGCTTCCCTGCTGTTGAAGTCGCTACGGCCGCAGCGCTTCGGCTGCCGCGGGGTCGCACTCCTGCACGAACCCGTTGATCCGGTGTGCCTCGTCGGTCTCGCCGATGTCCCCGGCGGCCCGGCCCAGGGCGACGAGCGCCCGGAGAAAGCCCTGGTTCGGAGCGTGCGACCACGGCACCGGCCCGTACCCCTTCCAGCCGCTCCGGCGCAGCGCGTCCAGCCCCCGGTGGTAGCCGGTCCGCGCGTAGGCGTAGCTCTCGACCACGGCGCCCCGGGCGTACGCCGCATCGGCGAGCGCGGCCCAGGCGGCGCTCGACGTCGGGTGGACCGCAGCCACCTCGGCCGGGTCGGTGCCGGCCTCGAGCAGCTCGCGCGGGGCGGTCTCGTCGGGCAGCAGGGTCGGGTCGGGGCCGCCCAGCAGGTCCTTACCGGTGATGCTCATATCCACATTCTGCTGGTCAGCCGGGGCGGCGATGCCGGCGGCCTCCCGGCGCCACCTCGACCGGGACCTCGCGGAGCCGGTGCGCGTCGTCGAACAGCAGCCGGGTCGCCAGCCGGCCGGCCACCGCGCCGGCCACCGCGACGGCGCCGAGCAGCTGGTACATCACGACGACCTGGTAGCGGATCGCCGTCAGCGGGTCGACACCGGCGAGCAGCAACCCGGTCATCGCCCCGGGCAGGGAGATCAGCCCGACCGTCTTCACCGCGTCGATGTCGGTGACCAGGGCCGTGCGCAGGGCCGTCCGCAGGTGCGGGGCGAAGGCCACCGTGGAGGACAGGCCGAGCGCCAACCGGGCCTCGACCTGCCGCCGGTTCGCCTGGGCCTCGTCACGGACCCGCAGGAGCACGACGGAGGTCCCCCGCATCGCCGCCGCGACGACCATGCCGCCGACAGGGACGACGACCCGCGGCTCGACATCGATGACCCGGGCGACGAGCAGCAGGCCCAGGGTGCTGCCGACCCCGGCGGCCAGCGCGACTGTCGCGACCGCCTGGACGTGCGGCAGCCCGCGCCCGCGGTTGGCGGCGACCCGGCCGCCGATGGCCACCATGCCGGTGACCCAGGCGAGCGCCCCGAGCAGCCCGGCGTGCTGGAACAGCACCCCCAGCAGGGCGCCGACCGCGGCCAGCTGGACCACCGCGCGCACGGCCGCGACGAGCACCTCACGGCCAAGCCCGAGGTGCTCGCGGAGCACGACCGCGAGGCAGGCGCCGACCAGCAGGACCGAGGTGGCGACGCCCAGCCAGCTCGGCACCGACGCGTGCGCGGTCACGATGCAGCTCCCGCCAGGTAGTCGCTGTCGGACGCCGGCCCAGCCTCGACGACCCGGCCGGCCCGCAGCACGACGACGTCGTCGGCGAGCCGCCTGGCCTGCCGCAGATCATGACTGACCAGCACCGCCGACAGGCCCTCGGCGACGAGTCCGCGCACGACCCGCTCGACCGACATGGCGGCGACCGCGTCCAGCGCACTGGTCGGCTCGTCGAGCAACAGCACCTCGGGGCCGACCGCCAGCGCCCGCGCCAGACACAGCCGCTGGGCCTCGCCACCGGACAGCGAGGCGGTGTCGCGGCCGAGGTCCAGACCGGGCAACCCGGCGCGTTCCAGCAACCGGGTCGCCTCGCCCTCGGACAGGTTCGGGTGACCGACGGCGAGGTCGGCGAGCACCGTGTCGGCGAGCAGGACCGGCGCCTGCTGCACCAGCCCGATCCGGCGGCGCAGCTCCAGGACGTCGTACGACGGAAGGGGTCGGCCGTGGAACAGCACCGCGCCGGAGGTCGGCTCCAGCAACCGGTCGAGCAGGCGCAGCAGGGTCGACTTGCCGGCGCCGCTCGGTCCCGCCACCGCGGTGCAGCGGCCCGGCGCGAAAACCGCGTCGACACCGGTGAGCACCGACGTGCCGCCGCGCAGCACCGTCACGTCCGCGAGGGCCAACATGGGGACATGATGCCCCGGTGGACTACGCGAGCCGGGCGGCCCGGTGGCTCCTCGGTGCGACCGCGCACCCCGGTGGCATCGCGCTGAGCCGGCACCTGCTCGATCTGCTCATCGTCCGTGGTCTGACGCCGGGCGCCCTGGTCGTCGATGTCGCCTGTGGCCGGGGCGGCACGCTCGACCTGCTCGCTGGACGGGGTCTGTTGTCGGTCGGGATCGACCTGGCATCAAGCCACCCCCGGGCGGTGGTCGGCGACGCGCAGGCCCTCCCGCTGCGCAGCGGGGTGTGGGACGCGGTCGTCTGTGAGTGCTCGGTCTCGACCTTCGCCGACCCCAGACAGGCGCTCGCCGAGGCCGCCCGGTTGCTGCGCCCCGGCGGGCTGCTGGCGATGACCGACGTGGTGCTGCACCGGGACCGCGCCGGGCAGCAGGTCGTCGCCGCGATCGACCGCCTCACCTGCGCCCGGACCCTGCCTGGCTACGCCGACCTGCTGGCCGCCGCCGGCTTCGACGTTGTGGCGACCGAGGACCGCAGCAGCGACGCCCTCGCCCTCCTGCGCCGGATCCGACACCGCCTGCCCTGGTCGAGGACAGTGCGCCGGTGCGAGCAAGCGGTCCGGTCCGGCTCGCTCAGCTACGGCCTGCTGGTGGCCCGGCTGCGCTGACCGTGAGGAGCCGGCCCGCGGCCCCCGACCCGCACACCCGACAACCCGCGCAACCCGACAACCTGCGCAAAGCGACAACCTGCGCAAAGATCGTCCCCAGCCACGCTGGTGATCTTTGTGCGGCTAGGCGCGCTCGCCCGCCTGCAAACCGTCCAATGATCAACCGCTCCAGACTCAGATGATCTTTGCGCAGGTTGAGGGGCCCGCCAGCGGTCAGACGCTGATCAGTTGACGGGCAGGGTCCAGGTGGCATCCCAGAGCCGTTGGTCGACCGTTCCGGCCGCAGCCGGAAGCAGACCCTTCTCAGTGGCGAACCGGGTCGCGACGCCCGCGCTCTGCGGGCCGTACGCCCCGTCGACCGAGATCGGCCAGCCTCGATCGGCCATCCGCTGCTGCCATTGCGCGACGTCGGCCCGAGCGGTGCCGACGTCGGCTGTCGTGAGCACGTGGCCGGCGAAGGCCGGGTGACCGGTGCCCAGCACCGCGAGTGCGGCCTGAGCGACCGGCCGGACGGGCAGCACGGTGCGCGAACGCGAGACGGTGATCTGGCCCAGTGCGAGCCGGCGCGAGCAGGCCGGCCAGGGCGCCCAGCCGCGGGCGGCCTGCAGGCTGCGAGCGGCGGCATCCTGGGTGGCCGGCGCAGCATCGGATGGCCGACCTGAGAAGCCCAGGCCCTGCCAGGTCCCCAGGTCGAACTGGTAGGCCCCATAAAAGCCGTTGCCGGTGGCCGCGCGATAGTCGCCGCCGCTCTCGCACGCCCGCAGCCGGGCCAG
>JAYUMN010000386.1:0-7796 GCA_043762595.1 Frankiales bacterium | reverse complement strand
CGTCGAGCGCGATGCCGCTCGCGACGATCGGCACGTCCCGGTCGTAGAGCCGGTCAGCGAACACCACCAGCCGCAGCGCCGCCGCCTGGTCGATGACCGGGCGCAGGCCGGTCAGGCAGACCAGCGGGACGCCGTCGACGAGCGAGCCGTAGCGAGACGGGTGCAGTTGCGCGAGATGCCCGAGCAGGTCAGCGAACACGTCGTACGACGCACCGGGTGTGCCCTCGGCCCGCAGTCGCACCTCCTCGTCGGTGGCCGGTGCCGGCGCCGCCGGCAGACCGCGGTGCCGGTAGTCCGCACCATCGACCCGGACCGGCTCGAAATGTGCTGACAGCTGCTGGATCTCACGCAGGAAGTCCACGGCGTCGAAGCGGCCCTCCCCGAGCGCCTCGGGCAGCGTGTTGCTGGTGGCGGCGACCCGCACACCGGCTTCGACGAGCCTGGCGAGCAAGGTCGAGACGAGCACCGTGTCGCCGGGGTCGTCGAGCTCGAACTCGTCGATCGCCAGCAGCCGGTGGGCGGACAGCGCCTCGACCGCCCGGGCGAAACCGAGGGCTCCGACCAGATGGGTGAGCTGGACGAACGTCCCGTAGGCGCGCGGTTCGGGAGCGGCGTGCCAGAGGGCGGCGAGCAGGTGGGTCTTGCCGACCCCGAACCCGCCGTCGAGATAGACACCTGGCCGCCCGGTGGGCCTGCTGCCCTTACGCAGCGACCGTTTCGGCGCCGGTGCGAGTGTCCCGGCGAAGACCCGGAGCCGCTCGACTGCGGCGGCCTGCGAGGGCTGGCCGGGGTCCGGGACATACGTCTCGAACCGGACCGCGTCGAAATGCGGCGGGGGCACCAGTGCCGCGACGAGCGTCTCCGGCGGGACCACCGGCGAGCGGTCGACCAGTCGGACGGGCACGAGCCAAGACCTTAGGTGCGGCGGGACGAGCCCGGCAGCCCGCGCAGGAAGCTCGCCGCGAGCGGGGCGGCGGTCCGGCCACCCGAGGTGCCCTGCTCGACGTAGACGCAGAAGGCCAAGCCGCCCCGGTAGCCAGCGAACCAGGCGTGCGAGCGCAGCGGCGTTGCGATGCCGAACTGTGCCGTGCCGGTCTTGCCGACGGTGCCGGGTGGCAGCCCGGCGCTCGCGGCGGTCCCGGCC
The DNA here is from genome assembly GCA_043762595.1 of Frankiales bacterium. Lineage (GTDB taxonomy): Bacteria > Actinomycetota > Actinomycetes > Mycobacteriales > SCTD01 > JAYSQK01. The sequence continues at coordinate 6,652 of JAYUMN010000386.1, read as the reverse complement.
GAGACGACAGCGGCCATCAGGGTGCGCAGGCCGGCCGCGACCCCGGGTGCCAGCGGCGTGCTGGCACCGCGGGTGCCGGCCACCAGATGTGGCTGGCGCCAGGTGCCGGACGCGACTGCCGCCGCCATCGAGGCGACCAGCAGCGGGCTGGCCTGGACCCGACCCTGCCCGATGGCGTCGGCGAAACCCTCCGCCGTCCCGGCCGGCACCGGCACACTGCCACCCTCCCCGGCGCCGGTCTCAAGCAGCTTGCCCGGCCGGTCGAAGCCGTACAGCCCCGCCGTGCGGCGCAGGGTGCCCTTCGGAAAGGTGTCGGCGAGCCCCAGGAACGCCGTGTTGCAGGACACGGCGAAGGCGGTCGTCAGGCTCATCGTCGGCGGGAGCGGCGCCTCGTCATTGACGAACTGCTTACCGCCGTAGATGGCTTTGTCGGGGCAGCTGACGATGCTCGCCGGGGTCCGACCGGTCAGCAGCGCCGCCGTCGCGGTGACGATCTTGAAGACCGAGCCCGGGGCCTCCGACGCAAACGCCGTCGTGACGCCTATGACCGGCTTGTTCGCCACCGCGCGGACCTCGCCGGTGGCGGTGTCGATCGCCACGAGCGCTGCCCGGCCGGGGGCGTCGGCAAGGGCTGCCTGCGCCGCGCGCTCCATCCCGAGGTCCAGCGTGGTGGTCACCGAGCCGGCCGGGGCGGGCGGGAAGTCCTTGATGACGGTCCGCTGTCCGGTGCGGCCGTCCAGCAGCTCGACCCGCCCGCCCGAGGTGCCGGTGAGCTTGGCGTCGTACAGCCGCTCAAGGCCGGAGCGGGGGGCATCGGCGGCGCCGAGGACGTTGCTGGCCAGGTCGGCACTCATCGCCCGGATCGGCGCGCCATGGCGGTCGAGGAACTGCCCGCGGGTGATGACCGGCGTGCTGCGCTCGAGCCGCTGGCCGTCACGTAGCCCGGGATAGACGGCATCGGAACCAAACAACACCCGCCAGCCGTTCGGCGCGCGGCTGAGCTCCAGGGTGGTCTGCCAGTCGAGTCGGCCGAGCCCCGCTAGCTGCAGGTGCACGGCGAACGGCAGGTGCCGGCCGTCCTTGGCGAGCACCCCCGGCACGACCTCGACCGTGGTGGTCCTCAACCGACGGTCCAGCGCCCGGTACGACACACCGGGGTCGTTGCCTTCGGCGGCCAGCGCCGTCATGTTCTCGTAGCGCTTGGCTGGCCAGTCGGCGAGGAACCGCCGCCCGATGGCGAGGGCGGCCCGCCGGTCGCGGACCTCCTGCGCGGCGGCGCGGCGCTGCACGACGACCGTGACGGTGGCGGCGATCGCGACGACGCCGGCCAGGATGACCCCGACGACGACCCCCCTGCGCACACGGCCATCTCACCATGCATGAGCCGCACTAGGGTGCGGCCCATGAGCGGACCTGTGGCAGGAGCTGACCCAGCGGTCGTCGGGCCCTACCTCGCGACGGCGCTCGGCGATCCGGCCTGGACCGACGCCCAGGTCGTGCTCATCGCGGGCGGCAAGAGCAACCTGACCTACCGGGTCGACTCCCCCGCCGGCTCGGTCGTGCTGCGCCGGCCCCCGCTGGGGCATGTCCTGCCGACGGCACACGACATGAAACGTGAAGCGACGGTGATGGCGGCGCTGCAGGGCACCGCCGTGCCGGTACCGGTCATCCACCATGTCTGCCTCGATCCCGAGGTCCTCGGGCAGCCGTTCTACCTGATGGAGCTGGTCGAGGGGCACATCGTCGCGACGACGTTTCCCGCCGGCTACGCCGCCTCGCCGCAGGACAAGCGGCTCGTCTGCGAAGGCCTCCTCGACGTGCTGGCAGCCCTGCACGCCGTCGAGCCGGCGTCGGTCGGGCTCGACGGGTTCGGCCGGCCCGAGGGCTATCTTGCCCGGCAGGTCACCCGGTGGAGTAAGCAGTGGGACGCGACCCGCCTGGACGACCTGGGCGCGCTCGACACCCTCGCCGCCGACCTCGCCGGCGCCGTACCAGTGACCCGCCGGTCGGGCATCGTGCACGGCGACTACCGGTTGGACAACACCCTGCTCCACCCGACCGAGGTCGGCCGGATCAACGCCGTCCTCGATTGGGAGATGTCGACGCTCGGCGACCCGCTGGCCGACGCTGGCATGCTGCTCGTCTACTGGGCCCAGGCCGACGACGGGGACCTTCGCAAGGGCGGTGCGGCCGTCCCGTCGGCCACCGCCCTCCCCGGTTTCCTGACTCGGGCCGAGGTAGCGGACGGCTACGCGGCGCGCACCGGCGCCGACGTCGCTGCCCTGCCCTGGTATGAGGCATTCGGCTTTTTCAAGCTCGCCGTCGTCTGCGCCGGCATCGTCGCGCGGGTGCGCGGCGGGGCGATGGTCGGTGGCGGCTTCGAGGGTTACGAAGACCGGATCGGGCCGCTCGTCGAACTCGGCCGGGCCACCCTGGCCGACCGCGCCCTGCTCTGACGGCGTACCTGCAGCGCCCACAGCACGAGCGGCACCTGCAACGGCAGCCGGGCCAGCGCGAGCCACCGGGGCACCGCGCCCGGATCGATGGCCATCTGCACGTTGGCCGGGAAAACCGCCACGAACAACGCCGCCGTGGCGAGCGCGCCACGGCCCCGGGTACGCGGCCACCCGACGGCGCCGGCACAGGCCAGCTCGACCAGGCCGCTCGCGTAGGTCCACAACCGCGGGTTCGGGAGGAACGAAGGGATGATCCCGTCGTAGGTCTTAGGCGTCGCGAAGTGCAGTGCGCCCGCACCGGCGAGCAGCACCGCGAGCAGGTACGGCGAGATGGTGCGCAGCCGGGTCACCGGCGCAGTGTCGCCTGCGGCAGGATGCGGCCATGGGCCATGACGTTCCAGCCGGGGTGTGGCAGCACTGGAAGCACCCGCAGCGACCACGGCAGTACCTCGTGCTGGGGCTCGCCCACGACGCCAACGAGGACGACCGCGAGGTGGTCGTCTACGTCCCGCTGTATGTCGATCCGGCGCAGACCGGCCCGCGGCTCGCCGTACGCACGGTGGAGGACTTCCTGTCCTTCGTCGACCCCGGGACGGGGCATCGGGCCGTTGAGGGCGACCAGGACGCGGTCCGGCGGTTCACCTACCTCGGCCAGCGCTAGCGCCGTGCATCCCGAGTACGCGCTCTACGCCGCCGGCATCACCGGGTCGGTCATCGCGAGCGGTCTGATCGTGCAGACCCTGCTCGGGTTGCGCGCACTCGGGGTAAGCCGTGGCGTCCTGCAGCAGAAAACGGCGGCTGATGCGGCCGACGCGCAGTGGAAGCGGATCGAATGGGCGGTCAATCTCACGCTGGCGGTCGATCCCTACGCGCAGGAGCTCGGCGTTGCTGCCCTGCGCCGGCTGTTGCAGCAGGGGGCGATCGTCGACGATGCGGACGTGACCGTGATCATCAAGGCGCTCGAGAAAGCCAAGGCGACGGTCGAGGCGTCCCTTGTCGACGAGCCGCAGTGGGCGCTGCAGGCCGGCGACGATGGGGACGGTGTCTGGGTCATGGTGGAGCGTGCCGCGGACCCGCCGGCGGGATCTGGACAGGGTCCGGCCGATGCTTGACAATCGGGCCATGGACACCACGAAGCGGGCGGAGAGCCGCAAACGCCTCGAGCAGCTCCGGCGGCTGCAGGGCGAGATCCAGGACGGTCTACGCGAGGCCCATGCGGTGCAGGAGAAGTTGACCAAGCAGCCCCGGCGGCTCGCCTCCTGAAGGCTGCGCCGAGATGTTGCAGCTGTGCCGGAGCGGGTGCCGTTTCAGGGCCGGCCACAACGACCAGCTCAACGGCCATACTTGCGGCTATGCAGCTGCCGGTCATGCCGCCTGTGAAGCCGATGCTCGCCACGTCGATCGCGCAGGTCCCCGAGGGCGACTACCTGTATGAGCCCAAGTGGGACGGCTTCCGGTGCATCGCTTACCGCGACGGCGACGAGGTCGAGCTCGGCAGCCGCAACACCAAGCCGATCACCCGCTACTTCCCCGAGGTCGTCGCGGCGGTCAAGGCCAACCTGCCGGCACGCTGCGTCGTCGACGGCGAGATCGTCATCGCCGGCGGTGCTGGGCTCGACTTCGAGGCGCTGCTGCAGCGGATCCACCCAGCCGACTCCCGGGTCCAGCTGCTCGCCGCAACGACCCCCGCCTCGTACGTCGTGTTCGACGTGCTGGCGATCGGCGATCAATCCCTGCTGGACGCGCCACAGCAGGTACGCCGGGACAGGCTCGAGCAGGCCCTCGCCGGGGTGCGCCCACCGGTGTATCTGACGCCGGCCACAAGTGACCCGGCGCTCGCCCGCGAATGGTTCGAGCTGTTCGAGGGTGCCGGACTCGACGGCGTCATCGCCAAGCCGCTGGCCCAGCCTTACACGCCGGACAAGCGCGTCATGCACAAGATCAAGCACACCCGGACCGCCGACTGCGTCGTCGCGGGCTACCGGCTGCACGCGTCGGGCCCAGTCGTCGGTTCGCTCGTGCTCGGCCTGTACGACGACGCCGGCGCCCTGCAGCACGTCGGTGTGGCGGCGTCGTTCTCGATGGCCCGCCGGGCCGCGCTGATCGACGAGCTGGCGCCCTACGTCACCGGCGATGCGCACCCGTGGCTGGGCGACGGCGCCAGTCAGCGCAAGCCGGGGGGTGAGCCGTCCCGGTGGAACCGCGGCAAGGACACCTCGTTCGTGCCGCTTCGCCCAGAGTTGGTCGCTGAGGTCGGCTACGACCACATGGAGGGCAGCCGGTTCCGGCACACGGTGCAGTGGAAGCGCTGGCGGCCGGACCGCGAGCCGGCGTCCTGCACCTACGGCCAGCTCGAGCGGCCGGTCGCCTTCGACCTGGCCACGGTGCTCGGCAGTTAGCCCTGCTCGGTAGCGTCCCGGCCCGTGCCCGCCACCCTCGTCGCCGCCGGCGTCACCGTCGTCCGCGGCCCCGTCCTGGTGCTGTCGGAGGTGTCGCTGACCGTCAGCCCGCAGACCCGGCTCGGGGTGGTCGGCCCGAATGGCGCCGGCAAGTCCACCCTGCTGGCAACCCTGGCCGGTCTGCTCACGCCCGACGGCGGCGCCGTGTCCCTGGCCCCGCCGACCGCGACGGTCGGGTTGCTGCCGCAGGAGCCGGACCGCCGGCCCGGCGAGACGCTGATGGCGTTCCTCGGACGGCGCACCGGGGTCACCGCCGCACAGGCCGCCCTCGATGCGGCGACCGACGCCCTGACCGAGGGCTCCCCCGGCGCCGACGACGCCTACAGCCTGGCCCTGGAACGCTGGCTCGACCTGGGTGGCGCCGACCTCGACGTACGCGCCGAACAGGTGTGCGGCGGGCTCGGCCTGACCGTGGACCTCAGCGCCGAGACCACGACGCTGTCGGGCGGTGAGGCAGCCCGGGCCTCGCTCGCCTCGGTGCTGCTGTCGCGCTATGACGTGTTCCTGCTCGACGAGCCGACCAACGATCTCGACTTCGCCGGCCTCGAGCAGCTCGAGCGGTTCTGCGGCTCGCTGCAGGCCGGTCTCGTGGTCGTCTCGCACGACCGGGAGTTCCTCGCCCGCACGGTCACCGCCGTGCTCGACATCGACGAGCCCTCCCGCACCGCCAGGCTGTTCAACGGCGGGTACGGGGCCTATCTCGAGGCGCGCGAGCTGGCGAGGCGACAAGCCCGGGACGCCTTCCAGGAGTACGACGACAAGCGGGCCGGCCTGGTCACCCAGGCGCAACGCCAACGCGAGCAGTCGATGCGCGGCGCCGTCCGGGCCAAGCGCAAGGCACCCGACAACGACCGAGCCGCAACGGGGGCGCGGATGGAGGCGGCGACCCACTCAGCCGGTCGGGTCAAGACAATCGAGAGTCAGCTCAGGCACCTCGACGAGATCGAGGAACCGCGCAAACAGTGGCAGCTGCAGATGTCGATCGCGGCCGCGCCACGCTCCGGCGCGGTCGTCACAACGCTGTCCGAAGCGGTCGTCGCACGGGACGGCTTCACCCTCGGGCCGGTCGACCTGCAGATCGGCTGGGCCGAGCGCATTGCCGTGGTCGGGCCGAACGGCGCCGGCAAGACCACGCTGCTCGGAGCGTTGCTCGGGCGCGTGCCACTCAGCGCCGGCCGACAGTCGCTCGGGTCCGGGGTACTGCTCGGCGAGGTCGACCAGGCCCGGCTCGCCTTCGACGCGGACGCGACCGTCGTCGAGGTGCTCGAGCAGCGGACCAACTGGCCGGCCGGTGAGGTGCGCACCCTGCTGGCGAAGTACGGCCTGCGCGGCGACCACGTCGGCCGGGCCGCCTCGAGCCTGTCGCCGGGCGAGCGGACCCGCGCCTCACTTGCGCTGCTGCAGGCCGCCGGCGTCAACTGCCTCGTGCTGGACGAGCCCACCAACCACCTGGACCTACCGGCCATCGAGCAGCTTGAGCAGGCGCTCGAAGCCTACGAGGGGACGCTGCTGCTGGTGTCGCACGACCGGCGGCTGCTCGCCTCGCTGCGCACGACCAGAACCCTGCGGGTCGAGGCAGGCCGGGTGCACGAGGCCTGACACGATGCCCGGGTGACCGTTGTCCAGGGCCCGACCCCGCTCGACCGGCTGATCGACCTGCTCGACCTGGAGAAGATCGAGGAGGACATCTACCGGGGCAAACAGGCCGACGAGTCGCTGCAGCGGGTCTTTGGCGGA
>JAYUMN010000385.1:0-1776 GCA_043762595.1 Frankiales bacterium | reverse complement strand
GCGTCACCCTCGACCACGTCCGCATGCGGGTTGACTGCAAAGACCTCGTATCCGCGTTCCCGCAATCGCCGATAGACCACGTTCGCGCCGTGATCTTTCAGGGTGCGCGACACCCCTGTCACGGCGATGCGTCGCTGGTTCAGGAACTGCTCGGCTGCCGCTTTGGTCTTCATGGCTCCAGCCTGTCCGCAGTCCAGTTGCTGCAGTAGAGCCGTAGGTCCCCGGTAAGCGGGGCCGTCCCAAACCAACCTGAGCTTGTGCTCCCGACAACGCAGGACTTTGATGGCCTGGCGTCGCGCGTCGGGACGAGCTGGCCGCTCGGCCCAGCGTCTGCCTTGTCTGGCTGCCCCTTGGCGCTCATGGCCGTTCGGTCAGGTCGCCGCTATTACATGCTCACGGTGTCGGACTATCCAGCGGCAGATTTCGTCTGATCCCCAAACCAGGAGTGGAAAGGGCAACAAGAAGGCCAGCTCGATCAGGCTCAGGCCGCGGGTGCCGAAGATGTTCTGCAGGATGGGCAGGTAGATGACCGCCGCTGTAAAAGCGAGTTCGAAGGCGATGCCGCCGAGCAGCAGCGGGTTGGACCGGGCGCCGATCGTGAACAGCGACGCCCGGTCGGTCCGAGCTGCGAAGGCCGTTCCGATCTGGCAGGCGACGATCCCGGCGAAGCTCATCGTGGTGGCTTGCAGGTAGGCGGCGTGCAGTGGGCTGCCGGCGGCTGTGTTATCGCCAGGGTGCCAGCCGGCTCGCCACAGGGTGAAAAGGAAACCGCTCATGACCAAAACAGCGGACACCGCACCGAGCCGTATCCAGGCGCGAAGCAGCAGTCTGCGATCAATGACGCCAGCGCCGTGTGGGCGTGGCGGGCGTTCCATCGCTCCAGGCTCAACGGGTTCACGGCCCAGCGCGAGAGCCGGAAGTGTGTCGGTGCCAAGGTCGATCGCGAGGATCTGAAGGACGCCTAGCGGTAGCGGGATCGCGCCGCCGGACAGCGCGAAAACCAGGAACGGCACGACCTCCGGGACAGCGTGCGCGAAGATGTACAACACGAACTTGCGGACGTTGTCGAATACCTGCCGCCCCGCACCGATTGCCACGACGATGGTGGCGAAGTCGTCATCGGTGAGAACCATCGTGGCGGACTCCCGCGCCACGTCGGTGCCGGACCTGCCCATCGCAACGCCGATGTCGGCGTGCCTCAGCGCGGGAGCGTCGTTCACGCCGTCACCGGTCATCGCCACGATGTGTCCCAGATCCTGCAGCGCCTCGCAGATCCGCAGCTTCGCTTCTGGGCTTGCGCGGGCGAACACGATCTCATGGTCGAGGTTCAGCAGCGTGTCGAGCTCGGCGTCGCTGAGCCGGTCAAGCTGCTGGCCGGTGACAACAGGGCTACCCGGGTGGCCGATTCCGACCTGCCGGGCGATGTGCGCTGCTGTTGGGCCGTAATCCCCGGTGATGACGTGGATGCGGATGCCGGCACGGTGGGCTTGCCGGACCGCGTCCGGGACGGCAGCCCGCGCCGGGTCGGCCATCGCGACCAGCCCGAGCAGCACCAGCCCGGACTCCGCTGCCCTTCGGTCTGAGAGTTGTTCTCCCGGGGCGAGGTTGCGTCGGGCGACCGCCAACACCCGCAGGCCCTGCGAGGCGTAGCGGTCCAGGGCCCGCTGAAGCTCCTGGTGGAACCGCTCATTCAAGGGCTGCCGCCGGCCCTGCAAGTCGAGTTGGTGGGTGCAGCACGACAGCACGCTCTCCGGTGCGCCTTTGGTGTGTACGGCC
>JAYUMN010000384.1:0-3214 GCA_043762595.1 Frankiales bacterium | reverse complement strand
CTCACGGCCAGCCGCGGACACCGCGCTGTGCGAGTCCAACTCCCGCCGCCACCACGGAATGTTGAGGACGTTCCTCGGCGGCCCGCCGGACGTCGGCAGTTCCTGCGTCAGCCGGAGCAGGCCTGCGGTGTTGTCGGCCCGAGTCGGCCCGTGGGACGACCGGGCCGCCGCCGGTTCGCCGGCCTGGCAGAACAACCGTGCCAGCACGAACGCGCGCCCCTCACGCCGGGTGAGGGAGCTCGCACGCAGGAACGCTTTCACTGCCCCCTGCCGCACCGCACGGCAGCGGTGCATCAGCCAGGTGGCAGCCGGACTGCGAAGGTTGAGGTAGCGAGCACGGTGACGTCCCCATTGCCGGCTCGGGCCAGCCTACGGGCCAGCGCCAGACCGAGCCCAGCACCATCGTGACCGTCGTCCGGTTGCAAGCGCAGCCCAGGTTCGAAGGCGTCCTCCCAGCGCGGCTCTGGCAGCCCGGGCCCGTCGTCGCGCACCTCGATAACCACTGCTTGCGAGGTTCGGCGCAGCTGGACGAGCACCTCACTTGCTGCGTAGCGCACGGCGTTGTCGACCACGGGGGCAAGGATGCGTTCGACGACCTCGACGTCGAGACCGGCGTGGGTGTCGGCGATGTCGTCGACAAGCCGAAGCGCGATCCCTCGGCCCTCGGCGACCGGCCGCACGTCGTCGAACACAGCCGCCACCGCAGCCGCCGGTGTGCAGCGCCCCCTCGCGTGGTCACCGGTGAGCCGGGCCGCCGCGAGCAGACTGTCCAGGATGCGGTCCATCCGCCGGGCCCCGAGCGAGACCCGTTCCATCGCGGCGCAGGCTTGCGGCCCCGAGCGCGGCCGCGTCGCGAACAGCTCGGCCTCGGCGACGATGCCGGCCAGCGGGGTACGCAGCTCGTGCGACAACTCGGCCGACAGCTGCTGCTCACGCCGCAGGACCGCGGCAAGCCGGTCCAACAGCCTGTCCAGGGTCGTCGCAAGCGCGGCGAGTTCACCGGGCCGGTCCCGGTCGCCGAAGCGCAGCGTTGCATCGGTGGCCGACCATTCGGCTGCCTGGCGGGTCATCGCCGCGACCGGTTTCAGGGCCTGTCCGACTGCGGCCCGCGTGACGACGTAGACGGCCGCGATCAAAAGGGCCGCGAGCAGCGCCGAGGCGAGCAGCGTGGTCCGGATGGAGCTGCGATAGGGCGTGAGGGGGACGGCTGCGACCACGGTGCCCACCTGCCGGCCGGCGCTGCGCACCGGCACGGAGAGGTATTCCACCGGCTTGGGACCGTCGTCGCGCCGGATCCGGCCGTTGGTCCCCGCGAGTCGGTCAGCTCCCCGTTGCAGCCGAGCCGATCCCGGGGGTCGCTCGATCGCCGTCAGCCCCTGGTAGATCCAGATGCCGGCGTCGAGCGTGGCGTCGTCCTCGCGCTCCGGGACGGTCAGCTGGCCGGATGGGGTCGCGGTGACGGCCCCGCTGATGGTGGCGGCGCGGGCTCGCAGGACGGCGTGCGCCTCGGCGTCCAACCGGTGCGAGAGCAGCACGTCGAAGCCGGCTGTCAGCACCAGCACGCTGGCGGCGGTCACGATCATCGCCGACAGGGCCAACCGCCGCTGCAGCGTCGCCGGCCGCCGCTGCGTCGCCCCGAGCCGCCTCATCCTGGGGCGCTTCATCCTGGGGCGCCGACCGCCCGGTAGCCGACGCCGCGCACCGTCTCCACCCGGGTGGTCGTGTCGACCGCGGCAAGCTTGCGGCGGACCCGGGCAAGGTATTGATCGAGGGTGTTCTCGCTGACGATCGCGCCGTCCGGCCACCCGGCCCGCAGCAACTCGCGCCGGCGTACGACGACGTCTGGCCGCCCGAGCAACAGCGCTAGCAGCCGGAACTCGGTCGGGGACAGCGCGACCTCGAGCTGTCCGCAGCGGACGGCGTGCGCCGCCGGGTCGAGCACCAGTAGTCCGTCCACAGCGGCCCGTTCGGGGGCGGCGCGGCGGATGAGGGCGCGGACCCGGGCCAGCAGTTCCGCGATGTGGAACGGCTTGCTCAGGTAGTCGTCGCCACCGGCTGCGAACCCCGACAGCAGGTCGACCACCGCACTGCGGGCGGTCAGGAACAGCACCGGCGCGGTCGTGCCGCGGGCCCGCAATGCAAGGCACACGTCGCGGCCGTCGGCGTCCGGCAGGCCGATGTCGAGCACGATCACGGCGAGCTCGTCGCTGGCGCTCGCCAGGGCGGACCGGCCGTCGCTGGCCGTGACGACAGTGAGGCCGTCCTCGCGCAACGCCCGGGCCACGACGTCGCGCAGGACGTGGTCGTCCTCGACCAGCAGGACCGTGTCGCGCAGCACCATCGCATCGTCGCAGGCCGGCACGGCGTACCGGCCTGTCCCAGCGCCATTGCTCAGCTGACTGTCAGGCGCCGGAGGCTCCCGTGGCTGACAAGCCCACGGCGATCTTCGCGGAATGAGTCCTCAGCCGGGCGGTCCATCGCCGTGCCCGACGGCAAGGGCCCGCTCGGCAGTCAGTGGCGTTCGCTCCTCGCCGGCTGCTCGTGTTTAGGCGCCCCCCGAACATGCGGTGTAACGCGGCGCCGCGCCATGTGGGCCGCTCCCGATGATCAGCCACAGCCCGCCTGACTGTCGCAGCCTGTAGTCCAGGGACCAGTCAGCGCAGGTCAGCCCAGCGGGACCGTACGCCGAGTCCTGCGTGCTGCGGAACGTGACCCACTCGATGAGGTCTCGGCCGGAACGCGAGAGCGGGTGATACGTGACGTTGCTGTCGGCGGAGGTGTTGACGCCCTTGGCAAAGGTGGCGGCGCCGTCCGGAGTCTGGGAATCCGGGTGGAACTGTGCGTACGCGGTCGCGTAGTCGGCCTGATTGATCGAGCGGAAGTACAAGTTGAGGGTGGCCCCGACCTCGGCGCCGTCGCCGCCGGGCTGTCGTTCGAACGGGGCTGGTCGGCCGATGGGATCCAGCACCTGGGAGCAGTCAGCCGGGGCGATGACCCTCGCGGCGCTACGCCAGCCACCGAGCAGAGGCTGCGCGAGCTGACTCGTGACCGCGAGCCGAGGTCGGGTGGGGTCGGCATCCTCGGCCGGCCCGGCTGACAGTAAGCCCACCACGTCGCCGTGGATCGTGATCACCGGGCTCCCGCTATTACCGGAGCGCGCGAACGCGTCGAGTTCCACCAGGTTCGTGCGAGTGATCCCATCGATGACGTTCTT
>JAYUMN010000383.1:0-6738 GCA_043762595.1 Frankiales bacterium | reverse complement strand
AAAGCCGGACAGACCGGCCGATCACCCACGACCGACCACCGACCAAGATCATCAAAGGCGGTCAAGGCCGCTCAAGAAACGGGGCGGTGGATCCAGGCTGAGTGCCGGTGCCGGTCGGGCTCTGGCGGGGTCTCCCGCCGCCAGAGCCCGACAAGTCAACGCGCGGCCTGGACGAAGCGCTCGAGCTGCTGGTCCAGCCCCTGCTGGTCGCTTCCCTTGTCGTGGTCGATCACGTTGACCCGGCACGGCGTCGAGGCGATGCCGTTGGCGACGACCTCCAGCAGCGAGAACCCGAGCTCAAGATCGGCTGGTACGTGCACCCTGGTGCTGACAGTCAGTGAACCGGTCGCGACCCCCATGCTGGAGTGGTCGGACGTCCGGCAGTAGCGCACCGACCCGCTGCGTGCGTTCCGGATACGCACGAGTGGGTAGTTCGTCGCCGCCGAATAGTCGTCGCCATAGCCCTGGGCCTGCGACAGGCCGTTGAACTGCTGCCCGGACAGGGTAAACACGGTGTCCGGTGACACCTGCCGGGGGCACGTGTCGATCACCGGGCGCCAGTCGTCCTGCGGAGCCTCGCCGTTGGTGTAGGCGTACATCTCGTCCTTGTCCTCACGGGCCCAGAGGACCTGACCGTTCGGCAACGGCAGGAGCCGACCCTGGTACGTCGGGCAGTCTGCGTTCGGTGCGTCACTGACCCGGGCCAGCGCTGTCCCGTCGAACTCGAAGAAGCGCGACGGAGCAAGGAAGTTGCCCGACGAGCCATCCACCGGGCCGGCCGTGAACAGCACCTTGCCGCCTGGCATAAGCGCACCCGGGCCATCTTTGCTACCCAGCGGATTGGCATCACCGGGCTGCATCGGAATGGTGGGTCCGGCCGACCAGCTCCCGGCGTCGGTCGAGCTCGCACCCGAGCTGTAGAGCGCGGTACGTCCGGCGTTTGCGCCGACGAAGAAGGCCCGGCCATCGGGCAACAAGATGCCTGGCCCGATCTCGGCCGAGGCGCTCTCGATGATGTTTGCCGGCAAGGTGCCCGCCGAGACCCACGCATTGCTTGCCACGTCATACTTCTCGGCGTTGCCGCTGGCATCGGTCTGCACGGTGACGACGGTCGAGTCGGGCATCAGCACCCATGACTCCTCCGACGAGCGGGTGCCCTTGGCCGGACCAGCCGTCCAGGTGTCCGGCCCCGGGGTGAAGAGGAAGACGTTGGTGTTGTCGATCTCGCCGACCAGCACCCGCCCGTCGGGGAGCACCGTGATCGGCGGGTCGCCGAGCTGCGTCGCTCCGGGTGGCGAAGCAAGGACGGTCCAGCTGTCGGTCGACGGGTCGTAGATCTCGACGCCGATCGCCTCGTCCTGTGCCTGGCTGCCGCTGGTGTCGGTGTATTCGCCGCCGGCAACCAGAAAGCGGCCGTCCGCGAGGACCGCCGAGGCGAAGTACTTGCGCGCGATGGTGCTGTCCGCCAGCCGGGTCCATACCCCCCCGTACCCACCGCTCGCGTCGGCCTCGAGCTTCCACCACCGGTGGGTCCCGTAGCCGCCGGCGTTCTCGTTGAGCAGGATCGAGCCGTCGGTGAGCAGGAACACCGGCCCGGCATTGCCCGAGCAAACGACATGCGTGATCCACTGCCAGCCCAGGCAGACCCACTTGGCGACCCAGTAGGCCGCCTGGCAGACCCAATTGGCCACCCAGTACCACGCCTGGCAGACCCAATCGGCGATCCAGTACCAGCCCTGGCAGACCCAGCTGGCAACCCAGTAGAAGGCGTCACACAGCCAAGAACAGGGCCACCAGTCGCAGCATTCGTTGTGCCCCTTGTCGGCCCAGGAGCTGCAGGCGCTCCGGCCACGGTCGGCCCAGGACGAGCACTCGCTGCGACCTCGGTCGGCCCACGAGGAGCAGGCTGCGCTGCCCTTGTCGGCCCATGACGTGCAGATGCTCGTGCCGCGGTCTGCCCAGTCTCGGCAGACGGCGTACGCGATCGTGCGCTTGGACGAGCAGATCGAAGCGATAGATGACCAGGTACCAGGCATTGTCGTCAAACCTCCATGGCGTTCGTGTGGTTGTGGTCGAGCAGGGCATCGATGGCGCGGCGGAACTGTCGCCGTGAGCGGGTCAGCCCAAGGGCCTTGCCGGCGCCGGCGCCGGCAATCGCGCCGACCAGGGCCAGTGGGCTCAGGGCGAGCAGCCGCAGCGACGGGCCACCGGTCAGCACGGCGAGCCCGGCCAGCGAGAGCCCGCCGGCCGCAGCCATCGCCCGCGCGCCGGCGCGGCAACCGCACTCCTCAAGCAGCTCGGTCAGATGGGTGGCTGTCGCCGCGGCGTCGGCCGGCGCAAGATGAGCGAGCTCGAGCCGGACCTGCTGATGACGCAACCCATGCCGCCGGTCCCGAGCCGCAATCAGGTCCTCGTTCGTACGCAACGTCACGACCTTCGGTGTGGCCGGCCGGACCAGGGCGATCGTCGGTGGGGTCATGCGTGCCTCCTCGGGGTGGTTGACGATGCAGACGCCAGCTCCCGCGCCGTGATACGCCCGGCCGGTGGCCAGCGATGCCTCGCGGTGGCCTGCGGTGGCCTGCGCGAGCCTGCGGCAAAGATCATGTAGGGAATCCCTGATGATTTTTGTGCGGCACCGGCGCCTGGGGCCGCGCCCAGCCGCACAAAGATCACGTACGGGGCCCGGGTGGCCCAGCCAACACGGTGCCCAGCGCCCCGCTCAGCCGCGTCCGACCTCATCCCGGCAGCCCCAAAGGACCGCCGCGAGCGCCGGCACGCCCGCCGCCAGCCCGAAGCCGAGCCCGGTCACCATCGGCAGGGCCACCCCGAGCCCGCCGCCGAGGGCGAACGCCAGCTGCAGGGCGGTCTCGGACTTCGCGAACGCCCCGCTCGTTCGACGCGCCGGCACGTGCGTCTGCAGTGCGGCGTCCAGGGAGTACTTCGCCAGCGACCCGGCCAGACCGATGGTCCCGACCGCGAGGGCAGCAGTTCCGGCGCTCGGGAACAGCACCGCTAGCAGGCAGCAGCCAGTAGGTGCGGCCAGCGCCGCCGAACCGGTCAGGCTCGCCGCCGCCCGGGCACTGATCCGGCTGGCCAGCAGCGTCCCCAGCAGCTGACCGGCCACGGCCGCTCCGAGCACCAGGGCCACCACGGCCCCCGGCGCCCCGCGGCTGCGCAGGTCGAACGCGAGGAACACCATCAGCAGCCCGGCGACCACCCGAAGGGCCACGGTCGTCCACAGCGGCCGGCGTACGACGTCCGGGGCGGCCCGCAGCCGGTAGACCCCGCCGGCCACCTGCTCGCCGTCCCGGGCCTCGTCGACGTGCCCGGGCAGCCGGAGGGCGACGATCGCACCGGCGAGTAGGACGAGGCTCGCCAGGCGCAGCACGGAGTCGCTGCCGAGCGTCCTCGCCACACCGACACCCAGGCCGGCAGCAGTCGCACCGGCCGTGGTCGCGGCGATGTTCAGCCTGGCGTTCGCGGCGACCAGGCCGATTGCCGGTGGCCGGACCCGCACCACGGCGGCGTTGCGGGCCACCCCGTAAGCGCGGGCCAGCACCAGCACGACCAGCGCCTTGGGGTAGAGGGTCAGGCTCGTCAGCGTCCCCGCCATCGTCCAGGCGACCAACCCCCGGCCGCCGGTCGTGACTGCGAGCACGGTGCGCCGGCCGTGCCGGAACCGGTCCAGGAGCGGTCCCGCGACCGGTACCAGCAGCGAGAACGGCAGCAGCGTCAGGACGAGGTAAAGGGTGACCCGGGTTCGCGCCTGTCCGAGGGGAACCGAGAAGAACACCGTGCCGGCCAAGGCTACGGCGATGAGGGCGTCCCCGGCCGCTTGCAGCGCGTGCATCCACAGCAGTGCCGAAAGGCCACTGGAGTCCGCGCCGTCGGCTGAAGCCGCCGCGCGCAGCCGCCGGACCACCGCTCGGGACGCGCCGGCCATTGCGTTGCCCGCAGCCGTGACCCGTCCCGCTGCGGGCCCGTCGGCGCTCACCCGATCATGGTGTCGCAGGGCCCACTGTCAATGCTTGGGCGGCAGCGACTTCGCAGCCCGCTTGGCCTGCTTTGCCGTACGCCGGGACACCCGGCTGGCCGCGTGCGGCAGCGACTCACGCCCCCCGGTGTCTGCCGCAGCGAGCAGCAGACCGCCCAGCACGCCAAGGTTTTTCAGGAAGTGGAGCTGCTGCTGCTGCTTGGCGGCGGCGTCCGGCGCAGCCCAGAACGGGTGCCCCACATAGGTCGTCGGCACCAGGCTGCCGGCGAGCGCCAGTGCGGCGAGGCGTGGGAGTCGACCGGTAGCGAGCGCGAGCCCACCGACCAGTTGGGTGGCCGCATTGACCCGGACGAGTTGCTCGGGCGAGGACAGTCCCGTGGCGCGGACCGCGGCGACCCGGCTTGCGGGCCTGCGGAGCGCGTCGAAACCACCGACGACGAACATGCTGGCGAGCAGAGGGCGGGCAAGGCTGCTGGTGGGGCTCACGGGTGCTCCTCGAGTCTGGCGGGATCTGGCCGGCTCCTACCCCGGTCGGGCCGGGCTACCCGGCCCCGCCGGCCCCGCCCTTCAGGGCCCGAAGCAACGGTGCACCATCTTTGATCGTGTCGGCGGGGGGCACCTGCACCACGACCTTGGTGCCGAAGTCGAACAGCTCGAGTGTGGTTGTCGACGCGATCGGCTTGCCGGCGGTCTTCGCCGATCCGGGCAGCTGCACCACCTGGACGTACTTGCGCAGCCGACCGGAGCTGTCGATGTAGGCATCGAATGGCAGCGTCTTGAGTCCGCTCATCGCGAGACCTTTCTTCAGCACGTCCTTGCTCAGCCCGGTCGAGGCGTCTACCGCCTTCTGGATATCGATTGTGCCTTTGTAGTGGGTCGTCTGCTCGCCCCGGATCTGCTCCGCGCCGACCTTCTGTACGTCGTTGCTGACCCCCTTCAGGGTCGCGAACGACGCGCTTGGATCGGTGCTGCTGCCGAGCGAGGTGCCCCCGACGTCGGCCAGCGACAGCTTGTAGAACGTGCCCGGCATCTTCGGCAGCGCCAGATAAAGATTGCCCCCGGTGATTCGCTCCTGGATGCTGCCGCCCTGGCCACCGGAGTCGAGCTTGAGGTTCAAGGTGCCTGTCTTGGCGCTGTAGTCGAAAGCCCCGTCGCCGGTGAAAGTCACCTTCTGAGCGCCACTCGCGGTCTCGCTGGTCAGCACGAACTTGCTCGTGCCGGCTCCGACCACCTTGTCGCCGGCGGCCCGAACAGCCGCGACAGGATCAGCGTTGGCCGCTGCCTTGCCGCTCCCGCCGCCGCAGCCGGCCGCGAGCAGCGCGGTCAGCGCCGCCACTGCGGTCAGGGTGGGGCGGGAGCGGGCCAGCAGCATGCGGTCTCCAGGAAATCGGGGGGTGAAGCTCCAGTCTCTCCCAGGCCGCACTCGGCACACCAGCGGCAGGCGAGCGAGCCATCCGCGCAACACCCAGCACGGTCACCACGGCTCCTGAGCGGTGTGGATCGACGGTCGGTCGGCGGCGCCCGGCGCAGCAGCGCCGCCAGGCCGTCGGGTGTGCCGGGCCAGTGCTGCTCGATAGCGGGCACCCCGGACCGGCGTACGACGGTCCGCAGGACGAGCGCGACGTCGTCTGCGTCGACCAGCACTGGGATGACATCGGGCACCAGGTCGATGGGCAGCGCCAGGTAGCCGAGCAGCAACCACGGCCGCAGCCGGATGCAGCGGCGCAGCGAGCCGTCGCGGGCCAGCCGCAGCAGGTCGGGCAGCAGCCGCAGCGCCTCCCGCAGGCCGGTGTCGCGCGGCTTGGCGACGAGCAACGCCCCGAGCAGCAACAGCGGGCCGAACCCGACGGCAGCTCACAGCAGCAGCCGTCCGGTCACCGCTGCGGGTTGGCGGCGAAGAACGCCCAGGCCAGGGCAGCCCCACCGGCGGGCCAGGCATGTCCCAGTCGGGTGCGCATCAGCAGCCGGGCGGGCGCGGCCGGTCCATTGACCTGCTGCCAGAACCGCACCGTCCCCGGCGCGGAGCGCAGCCGGGCCCGCAGATTCTGGTCATAGTCCCGACCGCCGACCGGCACCGTCCGGTCGGCGAGACCTTGCACCTGCAGGACGGCGACCGGCTGCCCGGGCCGACAGGTGATGGTCTCGAGCGGTCCGGCGACCGAGAAGACCGCGGCGACTGCCTCAGCGCGCTCGCAGGCGTATCGGTGCGCCATCATGCCGCCGTTGGAGAACCCGGCGAGATAGACCCGGCGCGGATCGATCTGGTGGGTGGCCCGGACCCGGCTGATCAGCGCGTCGAGGTAGCCGACGTCGTCGACCTGGGCCGCCCTGGCGCTTCCGCAGCACAACCCGGCATCCCAGGACCCGTCGTAGCCCTGCGCGTAGGCAACGACGAAGCGCCCGACGATGGCCTGCCGGGCCCATTGCTCGTCGTGCTGGGCGAGTGACAACCCCTGCCGAAAGCCGGGCAGCGCCAGGACGAGCGGCGCCGACCGTGGCAGCCCGGCCGGGATGACGATCCGGTAATTGCGGCGCCGACCTGCCTGCACCCACTCGACGTCCTCGCGCAGACCGCGTTGCGCCTCGACGGGCGGGGGCAGCGCACGGCCATGCAGCACGATCCGGGTGAACCCGTCCGCGCTCGGGGCGAGCTCATCTATGCTTGCGCCAGCCGGCAACGGCCGGTCCGCCGTGACAAGGTCGGGCAGCCCTGATCCAGCCGCAAACGCAGGTGTGATCACGTG